>DATJTR010000771.1:0-3859 GCA_035503215.1 Pirellulales bacterium | reverse complement strand
GCGCGCCGGAATTTTGCAATCCACAGATTTCGCAGATTCCACAGATTGCCGGTAGGCAGCCACAGCGTTCGTCTCCTTATCTGCGTAATCTGTGAAATCTGCGGATGTCATTAAACTCGCATCCTTTACGCTAGTGCCATTCGAGCAAGGACTGCAGACTGCAGTCCACAGACTACAGGTCGGAAGCGGTGCGCGCACTGTTTGGCCACATGCACGTCCGCGCGCCCATTCATCCGCATTGCTGCTGACGCTGCGTTACCGCGCTGCAACACGGCCGAAATCACGAGCGACTCGGCATTCCCGCGCGGCCCGATCTGCTTCCTGCCTGTAGTCTGCAGCCTGTAGTCTGCGGCCTTCCGCCTCACGCAATGTTGCGGCGGCGAGGCTCGAGCGATGCCGGACGCGGCGCGGCGGGAGATGCGGCGGCCTGGCTGGCCGGAGCGGCAGGAGCGGCAGGGGCACGCGGCGCAGCAGTCGGGGCAGGTGGTGCCGCTGCATGGCCAGCCGCGACAGGGGCAACCGGGGCTCGCGCAGACGGGACATGGGCAGCGGCAACTTGGGTAGCCGCAATGTGCGGAGCCGGAACATGCCCAGATGCAGTATGCACCGACGCTGCATGAGCTGCGGGAAGATGAGCAGTAGCAGGAGCCGCGGCAGGGGGGGCATGGCCGTGAGACTCAGCAGCTTCACTAGCGCCAGGTTCATCCAACGGGCCGGTGATCGCCGCCCACCACATTCGCGAGTTCGTCGGCGTCGGCGGATAGAAGGCCAACAGCGCGCCGCCGGTGCCCAGCAGCACCCATTGACCGTGTGCGGCCGGCAGCACGATGAGCAGGATGCTGGCCGCGGCCAACAAGAACGGCGGCAGCCAGCGGCAATTCATGTTCAGCCGCATCGCCATGGCCTGGCTTTCGGCCGTGCCGCGGACTAGGAACAGGTGAATGCCGATCACGACCAGAAACGCGCCGAACACGAACACCTGGCAGGCCAATAGGAAGTAGTCCATCCGCGTCATGTAGCTCAGGGGTGGCAGGCTGCTATCGACCGAAATCCGGTAGGCCACGATGGTCAACATGGCCGTGATGCCCACGGTGACCTGCGAACTGAATTCCTTGGGGTGCATCCAAAAGACGCTCCAGGCCGTGGCCACGATCGGAATCAGCGGCATCACGATCGCCCACAGGTAATAGTGCGGGTCGCGCTCCACGTCCAAGTTGATCCGCAGCATCGAATACTTTTCGCCGGTCCGCTCATTCGCGGTGGTCAACACTTCGGAATTCACCCCATTGAGTTTCCAGCCATGCGGCACCGCCCGCTCAGGCACGACCGCCTGCACTCCCGCCGGCACGAACACCACCTGGTCGGCCTCGAACACCGACTCTTCCATGTCGACCTCCAGCACGTGCCGGTCGAGCGGAAACTCGTGCAAGTCGAGGCTGCCGCCAATCGTCCCGCGATAGTGCCGGCTGAAGCAAAGCGTGCCGTCGGGCAGCGCGCGAATCGCCTTGCCGCCGCGGACGTCGACGTCCAATTCGTCGCACAGTTCCGGCTCGGGGTTCCACACGTCTTCGGCCGGAATCAGCTTGCTCGTCACTCCCTCGCGGGCCGGGTCGAAGGCAAAACGCGGATCGTGCCAGGAATAGAAGACGTTGAATTCGAGCTCGAATTTCTGATCGTGATCGACGATCTGCGAAACCTCGACCAAATCGACGCTCACTTTCACCTGCACCGGATGCCCCGGCGGCATTTGCAGCGCCGCGGCCGATTCGTCGGCGGCCATGGCCGACAGCGGCACGAGCAGCAGGATCGCGCCCCAGCCGAGCCAAGGGGCCAAGCCCCGCCGGTGGCTCGTCGCTGGCACCTCCAGCATCGGCCGTCGGAGGGGGGCAAACCGGAGCGAAACGCACAAGCGGCGGGGGAGCGGATTCATCGGCATTTTCCAAGCGCTAGTGGTGGCTGGGGAACTGGGCAATTCGTCGGCAATCGTTCGACCGGCGGCAGCGAAACCTCCGCTCCCGCGCTGCCAGCGTCCCCCCGCTTCGTGCGGCGAGCACCGACCGGCGACTACCGCTGATGGCGGGGGCAGTGGGCGGGAATCGTACCAACGTTGCCTGCGGCGTGGAACAGCGATTGTCGTGTGCAGAAAACCATGGTGTCGCCCGGCCACCTGGCCGCAGCAAATCGATGGCGAAAACCGGGAAAAAATCGGACGATGTTGCCTGCCGGCCTGAAATGTTACATTTGGGGGTCGTTTTTCGTTTTCGCAGGCGAGCAACCGCTAGCCAGCAGGCACGAGCTGCCCCGCTGGCTGGACCATCAGGAGGACCGGTGCCATGCAACTCGGAATGGTCGGCTTGGGTCGAATGGGATCGAATATGGTCCGTCGGCTGCTGGCAGGCGGGCAGCAATGCGTGGCCTTCGACATGGTCCCCGCGGTCGTCGAGGCCTCGGTCAAGCAAGGGGCCGTCGGCGCCAACACGTTGTCGGAGCTGGTCGAAAAGCTCACGCCGCCGCGGGCCGTGTGGCTGATGGTGCCCGCCGCGATCGTCGACAGCACGCTGGAAAAGCTGCTGCCGCTGCTGGCCAAAGGGGACATTGTGATCGATGGCGGCAACTCCTATTACATCGACGACATCCGCCGCGCCGCCCAACTCAAGAAGCGGGGCATCCACTATGTCGACGTCGGCACGTCGGGGGGCGTGTGGGGCTTGGAACGGGGCTATTGCCAGATGATCGGCGGCGAGCCGGAAGTGGTGAAACACCTCGACCCGATCTTCGCCACCTTGGCCCCGCCCATCGACGCCGCCCCGCGCACGCCTGGTCGCGAAAGCCGCATGCCCGGCACGGCCGAGCACGGCTATCTGCATTGCGGGCCGAACGGCGCCGGCCACTTCGTCAAAATGGTACACAACGGCATCGAGTACGGCATCATGGCCGCCTATGCCGAAGGCCTGGCGATCCTGCGGCGGGCCAACGTCGGCAAGTCCCAGCAAACCATCGACGCCGAAACGACGCCGCTCCGGCATCCCGAAGAATATCAATACGACCTGCCGCTGGCCGACATCGCCGAAGTCTGGCGCCGCGGCAGCGTCATCGCCTCGTGGCTTTTGGACCTGACGGCCGAGTCGCTGTTGTCCGATCCCGGCCTGGCCAAGTTCTCGGGACGCGTTTCCGACTCGGGCGAAGGACGCTGGACGATCAAGGCCGCGATCGACGAAGCCGTGCCGGCACCGGTGTTGACCACGGCCCTGTACGAGCGGTTTTCGTCGCGTGGCGAAGCCGATTTTGCCGACAAGCTGCTGTCGGCCATGCGTTATCAATTCGGCGGCCACCTGGAAAAACCGGCCGAATAGTTTTTCACTTTTGGTTGTCCGTCGAGCAGCGCCCCACCAGCGAGCGTTGCCCACAGGGCAAAATCGAGCGGCGTGAGGCCCGACGCAGGAGGGGCCGAACGCAGAGACACTGGGGCCGAACGCAGAGACACCAAACCAGCGAGCGTTGCCCGAAGTGGCAAAAGCGAGCGGCGTGAGGCCCGACGCAGGAGGGGCCGAACGCAGAAACACTGGGGCCGAACGCAGAGACACTGGGCCGAGCGCGATAACACTGGAGCTTCTTCTCGATGGCTGCACAACTCTCCGACGCCTTCGTTTTCTTCGGGGCGACCGGCGACCTGGCTTACAAGAAAATCTTTCCGGCCCTGCAGCATCTCGTGAAACGCGGGCGGCTGACCGTGCCGGTGATCGGCGTGGCCAAGGCCGGCTGGAGCCTGGACGACCTGAAAAAACGGGCGCACGACAGTCTCGAAGCGCACGGCGGCGTCGACCAGGCCGCCTTCGACCGCTTGTGCGGCCTGTTGCGC
>DATJTR010000770.1:0-12180 GCA_035503215.1 Pirellulales bacterium | reverse complement strand
AGGGCTGGCTCGGTTTGTCGCCACGCTGGTTCACAAGGCAGGACTGCCGAGCAAGCTGGCCGAGTGCGGCGTCGAACGGACCAAGCTGCCCCAGCTCGCGGCCGACGCGGCAAAGCAATGGACCAGCCAGTTCAATCCCCGCGCGGTCGATGTGCCCGATCTGCTCGGGCTGTATGAAGAGGCGTTCTGATGTCCAGCCCATGGCGAACGAATGTTCGGCCCGGCGTGCTCCGCACGGCGCTCGCGGCATTGTGCGGCGCGGTTGTTTTTGCGATCGGCACGGCTGGCGCACTGGCCGGCGAAGGAAAAAGCTGGCCGCTGTTTCGCGGCGATACGCTGGCCACGGGCATTGCCGAGGGAACGCTGCCGGAAAAGTTGGACGTGGTCTGGAAGTTTCCGACCAAGGAGGGCGGATTCGAAGCCACGGCCGTGATCGACGGTGAGACGGTTTACGTCGGCTCGCTCGACGGCAATTTTTACGCGATCGATTTCCAATCGGGCAAGGAACGCTGGCGGTATCACACCGAACTGGGTTTTACGGCCGGCGCCGCCGTGGCCGATGGACGGGTGTACGTCGGCGACACCGACGGCAAGTTTTACGCCTTCGACGCTGCCAGCGGCGACGTGCTGTGGGGTTTCGAGGCCACGGCCGAAATCAACTCGGCCCCGAATTTCTATAAGAGCATGGTCCTGTTCGGCTCGCAGGACGCGACGCTCTACGCGCTGGACGCCGTGACCGGCAAGCAGGCCTGGAAGTTCGCCATCGGCGATCAAATCCGCTGCTCGCCGACCGTCGTTGACGGCCGAGCGATGGTAGCCGGCTGCGACGGCAAGCTGCACGTCGTCCAACTCGAAGAGGGAAAGGAGATCGGCTCGGTCGAGATCGATTCGCCGACCGGAAGTACGCCCGCGGTGCTGGGAGACCGGCTGTTTTTCGGAACCGAGGGAGGAACATTTTTCGCCATCGATTGGCGCGTGCCCAAGACGGCCTGGACGGCCAAGGTGGAGCGCGGCCAATCGGTCCGTTCGTCGGCGGCCGTGATCGGCGAACTGGCGATCGTCGGCGCGCGGGACAAGCGCCTGCATGCCTTCCGCGTGGCCGACGGCAGCGAGGCCTGGTTCTTCGCGACTCGCTCACGTGTCGACTCGTCGCCGGTCGTGGTCGGCGAACGCGTGTTTTTCGGCTCGGGCGACGGCCGTCTGTACGCACTCGAGCGCAAAACCGGCGAGAAAAAGTGGTCCTATGAGGCGGGGGGCCAGTTCACGGCTTCGCCGGCCGTGGCCGGCGGGCGGCTGGTCATCGGCAACCAGGATGGAACTTTGTACTGCTTCGGAGAAAAATAGAGAGTCCCACCGGCTGCCCCGATCCAACGGGCCGCTGAAAGAGGCCCTGCTCACAACTGGAACGATTATCAGCCGAGCGACCCGATGCCCGGGCCGGTTGTTGCCACACCGACGAACCCACGCGAAACGACACGATGGCCACCGAAACGACCAAGACCGAAGTCGGCAGTTATTTCATCTCGAATTATCCGCCGTTTTCCCAGTGGAACGCCGACCAGTTGCCGGCGGTTCGAGAGGCGCTCGAATCGCCGCCGGGGAACGTGCCGCTGGGGCTGTACCTGCACATTCCGTTTTGCCGCAAGCGGTGCAAGTTCTGCTACTTCCGCGTGTATACGGACAAAAACGCCCACGACGTGGAAACGTACGTGGCGGCCCTGTCGCGCGAGATCGAACTGGTCAGCCGGCTGCCGGTGATGGGCGGGCGGCCGTTCCGTTTCGTTTATTTTGGCGGCGGCACTCCATCGTTTCTCAGTGCCCGGCAGTTGACCTCGCTGGTCGATCGCTTGCGGGCGAACATCCGCTGGGACCACGCCGAGGAAGTCACTTTTGAGTGCGAACCGGGAACGCTTTCGGAGCCCAAGATCCACACGCTGCGCGAGCTGGGCGTGACGCGGCTGAGCCTGGGGGTCGAAAACTTCAGCGACGCGGTGCTCGAGGAGAACGGCCGGGCACACCTTTCGGGCGAGGTCTACAAAGCCTGGGATTGGATTCGCGCCGCCGACTTTCCCAACGTGAACATCGACCTGATCGCCGGCATGGTCGGCGAGACGTGGGAGAATTGGAAAGAAAACGTGCGGCGAACCGCCGAATTGTCCCCCGACAGCGTGACGATTTATCAGATGGAGCTGCCGTTCAACACGGTCTATTCCAAGGACATGCTCGGCCGGCACGTCGAGTCGCCGGTGGCCGACTGGCCGATGAAGCGGGCCTGGGTCGATTACGCGTTCGACGAACTCACGGCGGCCGGCTATGCGGTGTCGAGCGCCTACACGATGGTGAAAGACAAGGGTAAGGTCAACTTCAGCTACCGCGACAACCTGTGGCACGGCTCGGACCTGCTGGCCACGGGCGTGGCCAGCTTTGGCCACGTGTCGGGGGTGCACTATCAAAACGAACCCGACTGGCCGGGTTACGTCGGCGCGCTCGACCGGGGCGAGCTGCCGCTGGCTCGCGGGCTGCGGCCGACCGCGCACCAGTTGCTGGTGCGAGAGCTGATTCTGCAGCTCAAGACCGGACGGGTCGAAGCCGACTATTTCCGCCGCAAATTCGGCGTCGATATTCTCCATGAATGGGACGACGCCTGGCGACACTACCAGGCCGAAGGATTCTTGGAATCGGCCGACGATACCATCCGATTGACCCGCGCGGGACTGCTGCGGGTCGACAGTCTGCTGCCCGCCTTTTTCGAGCCCCAGCACCAGCAGGTGCGCTACACGTAATGCTCTCTTTGTGCCGACGGCGGCGCCGCGCTTCCATTCGGCGCGTGCGGCCGTGCGTCCATTCACACCTTGGGGGATAACGCGCGATGACGACGCACTCGACGACTCACATCCTGGAATCGCTGGTGGCGTTGTTCTATCCCTGCTTGGATGACCTGGGAGATTTCATCGAGATGCCGGCCGGCGCGCTGCCGCCGGTGTACCAGGGGCTGCTCGCGCATCAGAATCACATGACGGTGACGGTCGAGCGGTATCATCGTTCGCCGGTCGACGTGCACGTGCTGGAGACGCGAATCTCGGGCGAGCATTACGCCCGCAAGATTCTGCTCACCCGGCAGAGCGACGGCGCGGTGGTGCAGTTTGGCATCGTGCGGCTGAATTTCGCGCACGTCGACGCCGACGTGCGGCGCGAAGTCGAAAGCCAGCAGATTCCCTTGGGGCGAGTGTTGATCGCCCACAATGTGCTGCGCGAAATCCACCTCTTGCGGCTGTGGCAGATCGACCCGGGACCCGACCTCGTAAAACTGTTCGACCTGCCGGCACCGCAGGCGCTCTACGGTCGCACCGCCATCATCGACTGCAACGGCGAGCCCGCGATCGAGCTGTTGGAGATCGTGGCCCCGGCCGAAGGCTAGCGGCGAGCGGGCTGCGGTCCGGCGGGACGCCCTCGTTGGGTGGTAAGCCGCGGCGGGGCCGTGCGTGCGGCCACCTTGGCCGGCCCCCGATTGGTGGAATCTGGACGGCAGCGGCTCGTAATGGGCCGGCTTTTTTCCCCATTTACCGTCGGTAGTAATCGCTTTTCGGCCCGGCCCCTGCCCTGTTCATAGGCCGGTTCGAGCGACCGGTAGTAACGGTTTGCGCCTGCCGGGAAGGGACTTCCGGCGGGAGTTACCTGTTTCGGCGCTCGGCCAGCGGGCGCTCGCCGTGCACGCTGGGCCAGCCGGGGCCTGGAAGTGGAAAATGCCCTGGGGGGCGGGTGTTTTTTGTTGGGAAGCTGTTGCAGGCCGAGCGGCGAAGCGGGTACATTAGTTCGTTGCCTTGTGTATCACAGGCACCGCCGCGGAAGGGGCCAGCGGCAGTGCCTTTGTTTGTTTATCGACGATGCGATTGCCCTGCGGAAAAGGATGCAGTGATGGCGAAGAAAATTTATGTCGGGAATCTCCCCTGGTCGACGACCTCGGAAAAGTTGCACTCCCTGTTCGGGGCGCACGGAACGGTCCGGTCGGCGGAAGTGATCTCGGACCGCGACACCGGCCGCTCGCGTGGGTTCGGCTTTGTGGAGATGGATTCCGACGACGCCTGCCAAAAGGCCATCCAGGCGCTGAATGGACAAGAGGTGGACGGTCGCGCGATCACGGTGAACGAAGCTCGCGAACGCAGCCCGCGCCCAGGTGGCGGCGGCGGCGGACGTGGCGGCTACGGTGGCGGTGGACGCGGCGGCTACCATCGCGACTGAGCCATTCGGACGAAAGAAACTCGCGGGCAGTGGGTTAGGCATTAACCGATCGCCATCGTTTTTTTCGCCGTGAGCGCTGCGGCCTGTGTGCGTTATAAGAGAATCCGGCGTGTCCAGTTGGCGGCGGACGGCGACGGATGCTGAGATTGTTTTGACTTTTTTGGATCCCTGAACTCGACGACTTCGAGCAAAACCGAATATGAAACGACCCGCACGCCCCATGACCAAGCGCCGCTCGAACAAGAACAAAGTTCGCGCGAAGAAGAAAGATCCGGTGTTCATCGACGGCCAACGTCCCCGGCCGATGTACGTCGATTACAAGGATCTCGAGTTGCTGACCAAGTTGACCAACCGCCAAGGCAAGATCGTGGGCCGGCGGAAGAGCGGCTGCACCGCCGCCAGCCAACACGCGGTGACCTTGGCAGTGAAGCAGGCGCGGTTCATGGCCTTGTTGCCCTACGTCTCCGACTGACGAATGGGACCGGGCGCGGGCCCGACAAACGAAATTTTCTTGGCCTCGGCAGCCCGATGAGTGCCGCCGAGGTTTTTTATGCGCCGCGTTTGGCCGGGAATCGCCTCACGGCGAACGCGCCGGCAGCGCGGCGGAATCGGCGATAGCGTTTTCAATAAGAGTGGTGCGCCCACGACTGTACTAGCCCGAGGCGCAAGCGAGGGTTCCTCGTCCTTGTCCCTCGCTTGCGCTTCGGGTTTGTCTGCCGGACGTCGCACCACGGCGAAACGTGCCCTCGGGGTTTTTCATGCGCCGCTAGTCCGGCGGGGCGGCGACACGCACGATGTCCAAATCCTTCCGCACCAGCCACCTGGTCGAGTTTCGCGAAACCGACGCCGCGGGCATCGCCCACTTCTCGAATTTCTTCGCTTGGATGGAAGCTGCCGAGCACGAGTTGCTGCGCAGCGTGGGGTTGAGCGTGGTCACGACCGACGCGACCGGCACCATCACCTGGCCGCGCGTCGCCGCCCGCTGCGACTATCAAGGGCCGGTCCGCTTCGAGGAAACGGTCGACATCGAAGTGCGCGTGCCGCGAACCGGGCTCAAAAGCGTGACCTACGACTTCCAATTCTCCGGGCCGCGGGGAGCGGTGGCCACGGGCGAGATCACCGCGGTCTGTTGCCGGATTGCAGCCGACGGCAGCTTTCGCTCGATCCTGATTCCCGACGACATGCGACGGGGGATCGAAACCTACGCTTCGCAGTGATCGCGGTTCGCCGGGCGCTGGCTGGGCGACTTTTACGAAGGTGAAACGCCCACGACTGCAGAAGCCCGAAGCGCAAGCGAGGGATTCTCGTCGCCACCCCCGCGCTTGCGCTTCGGGCTACTTCGCTGACCGTCACACCACTTATGAAACGTGCTCTCGGCAAACGGCGGCGCGGGCGACGAAAAAGCCCACCGGCCGCTGGGGCCGATGGGCTTTGCTTCCAATCACGCTGTCCGGAGGGCCGGCGGCGAACCGCCCGGCCGCTAGTGGATGATCAGGATCGGGCAGACGATCGCAGCCGCCTCGCAAACCGCTCCCCGCAAGCTGAAGGGGAACGGCGGTACCATGTAGGGAGCACAATCGCCCATGCGGTAGTAGCCCAACACGTACTGGCATTCGTTCGGCGGATAGATGGCCATCAGGTAAGGCAGGGCCGGCGCCGTGGCGAAGAAGTGCAAACCCGAAAAGATCGGCTGCCAGAACGGATGGAGCGAGTGGCCGTAACGTTCCAAGCCGACTTCTTCGAAGTACAGCGGCTTGTGGCAGAGCGACGAAGCCTTCCAGGTGAAGAGCGTCGGGCTCCAGTTGCGGTCGTTGAAGACGCCCGTCAACTCGCACTCGCAAGGGAATTCGACCCCTTCGCGGCCGGCGATGGCGATGTTGATGTTGACCTTGTCGATGCCGGTGCGCTTGAGGCGTTTGAGGGCCTCGGCGCATTCCGACTTCTCGGTGTCGCAGCTGGTGAGCTCGCTGGGCGCCGTGGCCGGCGGACCATATTCACTGGTCGATTCCGAGGGGGACGGCAGCCGCTCGTCGGGAAACGAATCTTCGCTGGGCGGAATCGTGCGCGGCGATTCGTTCTCCATGTTGCCGTTCGGCTCGGCCGGCTCCGGGCTCGGCTCGGTGCTCGGCTCGGGCATCTGCTCGTTCGACGGCGCCTGGTCGATGTCGAACTGATCGTTGAACGGATCGGCCTTTTCCCTTTGACCGACCTGCAAGATTTCTTCCCGCAGGCGCGACTTCGGCGCTGGGGGAGCACGGCGATGCGCCGGTGCGGCGTCGGCCACCGCGTCGGCGCCGTCGGCCGATTCGGCTTCGGTGGCGATGCGACTGGCTCGGCGCGAAGCGGCGCCAGGCCCGCCGGCGGCCGAGGCCGTCTTGACCGTGCTCTGTTTTGCAGCGGGCTTGGCGGCCGCCTTGGTTTTGGCTTTGGCCGATTTCGCGGCGGGCTTTTCCACTACTTTTTCGCTGGTCGTCGCCCGCTCGGCGGCGACCTCAGGTTTCGGAGCCGGCCGATACGGTTTCCATTTCAAATTCGGATTGCTGACCGCGGCGGCGCGCTCGGCGATCCGCTCGCGCGAGGCCTGCTCCAGGTCGCCCGTGCTAATGTCGCTGGCGGTTTGCGCTCTGGGCGCGAGGAACAGCGGGGCCGGTCCGCCATCGGCGTGGACCTGGCCGGCGATGAGGGCGGCAGCGGCCAGGTTGGCGGCCGAGAAGATGGCCACCAGCAGTCCGCGGCGGTCAGTTGTCGCCGCCGGCGTGGATGCTGCTGTAGTTTGACGCTTCCTGCGTGATTGCGATGTCATGAGGATGGCTCTCCCTAACCCCCGCCGAAGTGATTTGGATGAAGCGCGTTTTGGTGCGCAGTTCTTCGATGGATTGCGTCCCGCAATATCCCATGCCTGCCCGCAAGCCGCCCACGAGCTGATAGACGAAGCTGCTCAGGGGTCCCTTGAAGGGGACCCGGCCTTCGACACCCTCGGGAACGAGTTTGGCGGGGGCGCGTTCCGAACCTTTTTGGCGATAGCGTTCGCTGGAGCCTTTGACCATGGCCCCCAGCGAGCCCATGCCGCGATAAACCTTGAACGTGCGTCCTTGATACAGGATTTGTTCGCCCGGGCTTTCGGCCAGGCCGGCGAACAGGCCGCCGATCATCACGGCGTGGGCCCCGGCGGCGATGGCCTTCGTCAGGTCGCCCGAGTAGCGGATGCCACCGTCGGCGACGACCGGAACGCCCGATTGCGAAGCGACCTTGGCGGCGTCGTAAATCGCCGAAATCTGCGGCACGCCGACGCCGGAAATCACCCGGGTGGTGCAGATCGAGCCAGGCCCGATACCGACCTTCACCGCGTCGGCCCCGGCGGCGATCAGGTCGCGGCAGCCTTCGGCCGTGGCGATGTTGCCGGCGACGACATCGATCTTCCAGCGCTTCTTGAGTTGCTTGACGGTGTCGATCACGTTGGCCGAATGGCCGTGAGCACTGTCGACGACCAGCACGTCGACGTCTTTTGCTAGCAAGCTTTCGGCCCGCTCGTAGTCGTGGACGCCGATAGCGGCGCCTACCCTCAGCCTGCCTTTCCCATCTTTGCAGGCGTTGGGGAAGCGTTTCATCATATCGATGTCCTTGATCGTAATAAGTCCCGTCAGGTTGTTATTTTCGTCAACCAGCAAAAGTTTCTCGACCTTTTTTGCCATCAAAATCCGCTCAGCTTCCGCAAGCGTTACGGTCCCAGTCGCTGTCACCAGATTCTCACGAGTCATGACCTCGGAGATCTTCATCTCGCCCGCCTCGAGGAAGCGCAGGTCGCGGCGCGTGAGGATGCCAGCAAGCTGGCGGCCGTTGGTGATGGGCACGCCGGAGACGTGATGTTGATCCATTACTTCGCGGGCTCGGGAGACCGTGGCGTCGGGGGGCAGCGTGACCGGGTCAACGATGATGCCGTTGGCGCTGCGCTTCACCTTGTCGACCTCTTCGGTCTGGCGCTCGACCGACATGTTCTTGTGGATCACGCCCAGCCCGCCCTCTTGAGCCAGGGCGATCGCCATCTCCGACTCGGTGACCGTATCCATGGGCGAGGAGAGGAGCGGCAGGTTGAGCGAAATGTTTTTGGTGAGCCGCGTGGTGACGTCGCAATCGGCCGGGACGACGGAGCTAAAGCGGGGTTCGAGGAGGACGTCGTCGAAGGTGATTCCGACCGGCCCAAATTTGTCGCCCATGGCACTGTCCCCCTAGCGGAATGACTTGGGTGCGAGAAAACGAAAACGGTCGGAGGAGATTTTCCGGCCGATTTCGGTGTAACCCGACATTATGGCGGGCTGGGGGAGGGTTGGCAACGACCCCGCACGTGGGTCAGGCAGTGAGAGTGGAGGGCAGGAACGCGCGCCTAGGTTAGCTTCGCCAGTACCTTCTCCGTCTGTCTCAATGCACTTTCGCACCCTGGAAGAAAGACGTTCTTCACCCAATCTTTGTGGGGGGGCAGAGTCTTGCCGCCAATTGCCTTGGCGGCGAACAAAGGCCGAAACCCCTGCCAGTGCGCGTGCTTGCCGCTTTCCAGATACGCTCGTCCCTTCGTAATCGCGTCTTCAAGATGCTTAATGCGGTCAAGAATGACTCGCCTCTTCTTAACTATTTCGCCGTCGTCAGATTGGTCGCGCACTGCCTTTTTGTCGTCGAGCCGACGCCGTCGCTTCGCTGCTGCTTTTACGTCGTCGCTGTAGTCCCAGTGCTCCATGTTCGAGTGGCCGCGCTTGCCGCCACTGCCGCCCTCCGACGGCCCTTTCTGGGTTCCCATGTATCTTCTCCGTTGCCTCGACCCTGCGGCCAGAGCAGAGAGGCGTGCCGCGGGCGATTAGAATCGAAACCGTCATAATTCGCGAATGATCGCCTCCAATGCGCGGGCCTCTCTCCCGTTGATTGCGCGATCTCGCTTAGACGCGCAAACCGAACGCGGGGTTCGCAGCGACCCTAAGCGGCGAGCACGCGGTCCAAGCGCTGCGAGATGTCGGCCAGGCGGTCGCGGCCGCCGCCGGGGACTTCGGCCGCGGCCCAGCCCGAATATTTGATGTCGCGAAGGGCCTTCATCACGGCCGGCCAATCACAGTCCCCCTCGCCGATCGGCACGTCGAATCCCTTCCACAGCCCTTCGTCGTTCATCTTTTTCAGGCTGTATTCTTTCACGTCGAGCTTGAATACGCGCGGGCCGAGAATGCGAATCCACTGCTCCGGCCAGCCGTAGCGCAGCACGTTGCCAATGTCGAAGTGAGCACAAACGAACGGCGAATTGAATTCGTCGATGTAGCGGGCCGCTTCCAGCGGGCTGATCAAAAAACTGTTCCAGACATTTTCCAGCGCGATTTTGACCCCCGTCTCCTCAGCCACCGGAATCGCCTTGCGGATTTCGGCCTGCGAGCGGCGGTAGGCGTCGTCGTAGGAAATCTCTTTGTTCACCACGGCCGGCACCAAGAGCACGCTGGTGCCGCCGAACTCGCGCGTTTCACGCAACGCGGTTTTCAGGGCCGCGAGCGATTCGGCCCGCACGGCCGGGTCGGGATCGCTGAGCGGCTTCGTCCAATGGACCGCGTCGACGGTGCCGTTGATCACCAGCCCGGTCGCGTCGCGGGCTGCAAGGACTTCGGCCTTGTCGAACCCGGTGGGGCTGTCGAGCTCGACGCCGTCGAAGCCGACTTCCTTGAGCAGGCGGAATTTGTCGCTGAGCGTGCCCGGCAGTTCGACCATGCCGAACTTGAGCGATTTCTTGATTTTGCCCGGCACTGCCGCCGCACTCGGAACGGCATCGGCTGCCAACGCTCGCACGCCGCTCATCGCCGCCGCAGCAGCCGCGAGACCGGCGCCCAGGAATTCGCGGCGGCCGAGAGGCTTGGCGGCGGAAGACTTGAGGCTTGAGACTTGAGGCGTGAGGTCGGAAGGGACAGCCATGCAGGATCACCTTGTGCCTGGGTTGCGGAAGGGAATGCTATTTTGCGTGGCGCGGAGCATCGGCGCACCGATTGCGCGGCGCGCCGACTGCCCAAACCTCAAGCCTCACGCCTTTCGCCTCAAGCTTCTCACGGAAGCTCGGCGATTTCGATGCCCTTGAATTCGACCTGCATCGGCGGGCCGGCGTGCAACTGCAGGGCGATAATTCCTTCGGTCGCACCCTTGTCGCTGGTTTCGGTGTAGTCGACGGTGGTGAAGCCGTTGATCGCCTGGGTGATGTGGGCATGGTCGGCGGTGATCACGTACTCGTTCCAATCGGCCAGGTTGACGTGCTTGGCAACTTCCTCGGGCGTGACCTTGGCGGTGAAGGCGGGAGTGACGTCGGCCAGAATGCCGCGGCCTCCTTCCTCGTAGAGGATGCCCATGAACTTGTTGTCGGCGATGTCGGCCTGATAGCCGGTCACGCGGTAGTCCTTGTGCTGCTGGCTGCGGAACTGGATGCCGGAGTTGTGATTGCGGAGCTTGAACTTGGCCTTGAGCACGAAATTCTTGTAAGCCTTCTTGGTGGCCAGGAACGAATTGGCGGCGAGCTTTTTGCTTTCGGTCGAACCGACGATCACGCCATCGGCGACACGCCAAAGTTCGGGATCGCCATCCCATCCGTCGAGGTTGTTGCCGTTGAACAGCGGCACGAAATGGTCCGCCGCCGCGGCAGACCGAGCGAAGAGGGCCAACGAGGCGAGACAGACGGCGCTGGCGAGCAGCGAAACGAACCGTGGCATAAACGGGGTTCCTGAACGGCGTGTGCGAGAAGCGGGGAGTTCCGGCGGCAGACATTATAGTTCGGCCCCTGGACAGCCGCTATCAAGGCGGTTTGGGGGCGGCGGTTAAGCCTTTCGCAACGAAATCCGCCCGGTTTTTCCGTATTTGGGGGGCGCAGCTGGGACGCCGGAAACGCGCCGTTTTGGCGTCGGCCCAAGGGCTGCCGCGGCTGGGCCTGCTCTTGCGTTTGCCCGCGAAGGCAAGCAAAATAACCTCTATGAATGCAACCTATGCGTTTACCTACTGGTACTTTTTTAGCCCGCAATGTCGCGGGGCCGGCCGGGGGTGTTGACCTTCGACAGATGCGACGAGAATCGACCAGCCCCGGGACACTCAGCCGTCCCGGGGCTTTTTTTGTTTCTGAGTGAATTCGAGCGTGTCCGTACGGTTACTTCCCCAGGGGGCCGGCGGACGAAACGAACCTTCATCCTAGCCCAAAGCGGAGCACCCCAGTCGTGATCGTCGTCATGAAGAAGAATGCCAGTCCCGAGGATATTTCTCACATGGTTACGCGGATCGAATCGCTGGGGCTGAAAAGCCACGTGATCGTCGGCACCGAGCGGACGGTGATCGCGGCGGTCGGCGACGACCGCAAGATCCACAAGGAATCGCTGGAGAGCGGCCCCGGCGTGGCCGAGGTGATGCCGATTCTGGCCCCCTACAAAGTCGCCAGCCTGGAAGTGAAGGCCGAGCCGACGGTCGTTCGCACCGGCAGCTTGACCGTGGGCAACGGCACGATCGGGGTCATCGCCGGCCCCTGCTCGGTCGAAAGCGAAGCCCAGATCATGGCCGCGGCCAAAGCGGTCAAGGCGGCCGGGGCCAGCGGGCTGCGCGGGGGAGCGTTCAAGCCGCGAACTAGCCCTTATAGCTTCCAAGGCTTGAAGGAAGACGGGCTCAAAATGCTGGCCACCGCCCGTGCCGAGACGGGGCTGGCCGTGGTGACCGAAGTCGTGGCCACCGAAGACGTCGAACTGGTCGCCCGCTATGCCGACGTGCTGCAGGTCGGCGCGCGGAACATGCAAAACTACCGGCTGCTGGAAGCCGTGGGCACCACGGACAAGCCGGTGCTGCTCAAGCGCGGCCCGAGCGCCACGATCGAAGAGCTGCTGCTGGCAGCCGAATACATCCTCAACGGCGGCAACCCCAACGTGATGCTCTGCGAGCGCGGCATCCGCACGTTCGAGA
>DATJTR010000769.1:0-4511 GCA_035503215.1 Pirellulales bacterium | reverse complement strand
CCGTCGGCCGAGACGACGGCGGTGCTCGAAGAGATGCGGGACGACCCGGACCAGTACATTCGCACGCAGGCCCGCGAGCATCTGGCCCAGCGCGGCAAGAAAAAGTGAATTGCCGATGAACCGTGTTCTGCAGCTCGAACTTACTCCAAGGCGCGGCCGTGGGGAATCGCGCTGGGCGATCCGCAGAGGCTGGAGGTCGCAGACCGAATTACGCGGGTTTAGGGGTTGTCGGCGGGCATGAGGTCGAGCAGGAGCGGCACATCGGTGAGCGTGACGCGGCGGAATCGTTGGCGCTGGAACTCGACGCGGGCAATGTCGTCCTTGCCGGCGAAGGCTTCGGAAACCTGGATCGTGTGCATCTTTTCCGCCGCGGCTCCGATGATCGTGCTATAAACGCCCGACAACTCCTTACCGTTCTTGAGAAAGACGCGCGCGAGATACGAGTCGAGCGGCAAGCTGTCGTCCGAGCTCCGCGGCGTTTGCAGCACCGCCGCCGTTTTGCCGTTGGCCCGAACCAACTCGGCTAATTTGGGTCTTCCGCGCTCCAGCGCCCGCTTGGGATCGAGATACCACGTCACGCCGTCGTCGACCGGCACCGGCCCGTCGGGCACGGCCGTGATCTGGTGAATGACCTGCGGATCTTCAATCGGATAGGTGTATTCAATCGCGATCTGCTTGGGCCAATGGTCGAACGTGGCCTTGGGAGGGGACAGGGTCGATACGTTGAGCCCGTGGGTCGGGGCGCTACGCGCAAATGCGCCGGCGTAGATGGTTCTGCCGTCGGCGACGATGCCAACCATGATGGGAGCGAGCGTCAGCCGAGGATCGAGCTTGAACACGAGCAGCAGGAGATTCAGATCGTCGCCGGGCGGCCGGACGACATCGAACCGCCCCGTTTCCTTGAACAGCTCCACCGACTGCCGCAGGCTGAGGGGCTTTCCACTGCGGTCCCAATAGGCCGGCGGGGTGGCGCTTGGCGCTGCCCCGGCCTGTCGGATCGGCTGCCAGGCCAGGTAGAGCAGTTCGGCGGGGGCCATGTCGCTGGCCGACGAGCGCGGCGGTATTTCGGCCGCGCGGGATTCCGCAGCGGTCGAAGCGATCGCTGCCGCGGCGCCAGGTTTCGTGCTTCCCGGCGGGGCCAGCTCGACGCCATGCACGATGGTGGCCACGACCAGCAACCCGCAGCCGGCCGCCAGCATGACGAGGCGACACCGCCGGCTGGCCAAAGGCGTGTCGACACTCAGCGAAAACAGCAGCTCCAGCCGCCGGGCCAGGCGAGGTTGGCGGGCCATGGCCACGGCGAAGGCGGGAACGCGCCGGGCGGCCAGCCGCTTTGCCGTTTCCAGCAACAGTTTGGCGTACGCCTCGGGAGCGCCCAAAACCGCCACGCAGTAGCCGTCGGCAATCGACTCCCGAATCTCGGCCGCCCGCCGCGCGGCCCGCCATACCAGCGGATTCCACCAATAGAGCGCCTGGCACAACTTCCAGCCAAGATGCGCCGAAAAGTCGCGGCGGACAATGTGCGTCAGTTCGTGCAGCAGGATGGCATCGATCGTCGTATCGTCGCTCGCCGATCCGAGATTCCGCGGCAGCAGAATGCAGGGATGACGCCAGCCGACGGTGGCCGGAACGAGCACCCCGTCCGACGATCGCAGCACGACCTGTCTATGGATTCCCAGGGTTTGTCGGTGAAGCGCCAGGCGGCTGGACCAGAGAGTGGAGTCGAAACGCTCGGCCGCCCCAATCAACCGTGTTGCCGACACGTATCCCGCGATCAGCCTCAGGGCCAGCAGCACCGCCACGCCGAGGTAAACCGCCACGATGATCCCCCCTGCCCTATCCCGCCCCACGGCCGACGTCGCTGCCGCTCGATCCGAACCGCGCTCGCTCGCTTCGCGCTGGGCGCGCGCGTCGCCGGCCAAGAGCGGCGGTGCGGGCGCTGGCGGGCCGTTCGCCTGGGCTGGCCGCGCGGGGATCAAAGCGATCTGCCAGCCTGCCTCGGCCGGGGCCAGAACCGACGCCAGCGGCAGCAGCAAAAGCACCAGCAACGTGGCGTGCCAGACTGCGTCGGCCGCCAGGAGCCGCCGCCGCAAGAACAGTCGATCGACGACCAACGTGGTCAGCAGCAACCCGAGCGATTTCGCCCCGACGTCGGCGAGCGACGAAGCCCACTCGCCCAATCCGAGCATGGCAAGACTCATTGGTCTTTCTCCGTGCGAGCGTCGGCCCGAAAAGTCTGTTCGAGCTGTTTGATTTGTTCGAGCGACAAGCGGTCGTCGTCCAACAGGTGCAGGATGAGCTGTTCGGCGGAGCCACCAAAAAAGCGTTTGAGCAGTTCCCGCGTGGCCCGCTTTTGCATGCTTCCCCGCCGGACGAGAGGGCGATAGAGGGTGGGGCGGGCGCGGCTGGCGGCCGCGACGTGCCGTTTGGCGACCAGCACCCGCAGCAGGGTCCGCACGGTCGAATCGTGCGGATTGCCGGAGATGCGGCTGCGAACCTCCTCGGCCGAAGCGCTGCCGAGCTCCCAGAGCACGGTCATGATTTCGGCCTCGCGGTCGGTGAGGAGCGTGGACTTGGGGCGGGGCATGCGGCGCTCCGTTCGTTAATGAATTAACGCGAGCATAGCGACTCGTGGCGACGCCTGCAAGCGCCGCTCGTTAATTCTTTAACGAGTTTTTGGAACGGCCAAGACGCGTCGGGGCGGACTCTGCTGGCGACCGACCAGCACCCGCACCGCGGGAAGGAAAAAAAGAGGTCGCGCGACGTTCCCGCTTGACGCCGCTCGGTGACAACTGTTATAGTTCTGTGTACAGTTGACTCCCGGTTGGGGCGTTCGCCATGCACATCCGCATTCAACGCGGTTCTTCCGTGCCGATCTCGCGGCAAATCGACGCCCAGGTCCGCGCCCAGATTCTTTCCGGCGTGCTTAGGGCCGAGGATCAGCTTCCCTCGGTGCGGCAACTCGCCCGCGAGCTGGCCGTGAACGTGAACACCGTGTTTCGCGTGTACGAGCGACTGGCGGCCGACGGACTGATCGAGCTGCGGCACGGCGACGGCACGTATGTCGCCCCGCGGCGGAAAGGTGCGGCCGGTGCGCAGCTGGCCCGGCGGCGGCGCGAGTTCGGCGCCGAGCTCGACGCCCTGGTCCGCCGCGCGCTGATGCTGGGCGTGGCGGCCGAGGAATTGCCGCGCTGGCTGGCCGAGTCTCTGGAGCGAGTGCAGCGCGAAATCCCGCCGGCCGAAACCTCGCCCGGCGACAGCCCGAAACGCGAGCGAGCCGAACAAGACACCCCTAGTGCAGGAACGCGACGATGAACACTGCGGCAATCGTGGTCGAAAATCTTTCGGTTGGTTATGGTCGGGGCCGCGGTTCTGGTGGTCGCAGCTTTGGCGATCGCGGCGCGTCCACCGTGCTCGACGGCCTGTCGCTGACGATTCCGGCCGGGCAGACTTTCGCCCTCTTGGGCCGCAACGGGGCCGGCAAGACGACGCTCATCCGCACGCTGCTGGGGCTGTTGGAACCGGCCGCCGGCCGCGTGGAAGTGTTGGGCGTCAATCCCACCACGCAGCCCTTGGTGGTGCGCAGCCGCATCGGCTATCTGGCCGAAGACCAGTCGATGTATCCGGGGATGACGGCCGACGAGCTGGCCGCGTTCTTGGCCCCCTTCTATCCCACCTGGGACGCGGCACTGGCCCGCGATCTGTTCCAGCAGTTCGGCGTGCCGACCGGCGTGCGGATCAAGCAGTTGTCGAAGGGGCACACGGTGCGGCTCGGGCTGGCGCTGGCCCTGGCTCATCGGCCGGAGCTGGTGATTCTGGACGATCCGGCCATGGGGCTCGATCCGATCACCCGCAAACAGTTCAACCGCGACGTGGTCGAGCACTTGCAGGCCGAAGGCCGCACGGTGTTCTACAGCTCGCACTTGCTGTACGAGGTGGAAGCGGTGGCCGACGCGGTGGCGATTCTCGATGGCGGCCGATTGGTGCGGGTGGGCACGACCGAGGCCGTGCAGAACGACGTCAAGCGGGTGTTGGTTTCCGGCGACGTGCTCCTGGCCGGTCCCAAGCCCGAGAAATTGCTCGACGTCACGCGCCGGGGCGATCGCCTGGCCGTGACGCTCGATGGCGCTCCGGCCTGGATCGAGCGGCTCGATGCGGCCGAGGCCGACTACGCGGTCGAGGACTTGAGCTTGGACGAGATCTTCGAGGCCTTCGTGATCGGCCAGACCGAACTTTGGCCCGACCGGTCGGCCGGCGTGACGGCGGTGGTGAAATAAAGGCTACAGACCACAGGCTGCAGGCTACAGGCAAAGAAGGCAGAAGAAGGGAACCGCCGAGATGATCAACGCAGCAACGCAAATGCTCATTTGGCGGGAACTGCGCGAGCGGCGGATGACGCTCGTCGTGTGCCTGGTGTGGATGTGCGGTGCGGCGATCTACACGCTGGTGAACGAATTGGCGTGGCGCCTGCGGGCGCCGGTCGGCAGTTTCTTCGGCGACGCGATGCTGTT
>DATJTR010000768.1:0-3379 GCA_035503215.1 Pirellulales bacterium | reverse complement strand
GTCCGCGAAAAGAATTGTTATTCTGCGGATTTCGCCTGGATCGGCCGGTGCGGCAAGCAGATCCTCGGCATCGACGTTGTGGCGGTCGACGGCCAGGACCTGCTCGGCGAGACGGTTGGCGGTCGCCCGTTGACCAGCGGCTAGCGCGCGCAGCGCGCGATCAAGCAGTTCGTCAACGCCTGGGGCTGGGTCGGGTCGGCTCACAGGGTGATGAGGATCGGCGGAGCTAGGGTCGACGGGGCGCCATTGTTTATCGAAACGCTGATCTCGGCCTGGAACATGCCGCTGGCCATCCCCACAGGGTTGATCGTCAACGAAAAAGCTTTCACAGTACCCGCTTTCAACACGCCGCCCTTAGGTGTGAATCTGACCAGGCTGGCGAAGTTTTCAGCTACGCCGGGGCGCGCCAGCTTTTCCACTTTCAGCACGACCTCGTCTGGGACAGTGCCGCCGGGGACCGTATACGGCCCAAACTCCTTCACCCGTTTGGCCAACACACCCGGTCCGGCGACGATGGCTTCGGCGGCTTCGGCCGTCCGAAGCACGGCTACACTGGTCAACTTGATCGCCGAGTCGACCCATTTGTCTTTGAACTTGCCCGCGTCGATCTTTTCCGCGGCCTCTTCGGCAATCTCCGCCACGTCGGTCAGGGCAGTTTGGACCACCGCCGCGACTTCGTCGACGACCAGCATCGGACGGTTATCGGGCTCGATCTGCAGCGGTATCCGGGCAAGCTCCGCCCCCCCGGTGATGGCGATGTCGGCGAGTTGGTACATCGCTTTGATCGCGTCTTTCCCCTTGTATTTGCCGGGCTTTTTATTGATCTTGTTGAAGGCATCGATCGCGACCTGCGTCGTGTCATGGACCATTTTGCGTGTGATCGTCGCGTAACGCGAGGCGATCGCTTTCGGGTCATCCATTGGCGCCGTCCTTATTCGTTATTCGTTGGCGTCACTTGGGGTTTCACGTTACTTTCCGCGGTCTTGTATGCTTCCACCGCGAACTTTTCCAGATGCTTGCCGAATTCTTTGGTGATTTCCTTGACATCGTCGCGCGTCATACCGTCCAACCACCGCTCGCCTGCCTTGGCTGCGAGGTTTTGCGACCGCTCGATGTGATGGGTCAGCAATGTGCGGACATCACCCATCGCGTGGCCGAAATCCGGTGGCAGCTTGGCAGGTCCGCCGACTGGCTGCCCAACGCCGGACAGCTTCTCTTCCCCCGTCAACACCGTCTCCACGAACGGCTCGGTGACGATGGACGCATCATTGCGCACCTCGGTGGCTGTCCCTGACAGCAAGTCGTTGGCGTACGTTCCCCAACCCAGCAGGCAGCCAAGGGCAGCGGTGGCGGTCGGGCTGAGTCCCTGAACGCGTTCCTGCTTGCTGGTGCAGATCTGCACGCCCTTCTGCGAGGGGTCGGTGCCGTTCAGCGGCTTAATCCAGATATAGCCGTTGTCGACCTCAACCATGCCCGAGTCGTCCTGACGGTCGGGATCGAGGTCGTAGTTGAGGTAGAGGCCGCCGCTGGCGTCCTTTCCGTAAAAGAAGAGCAGCGCCGTTTGCATGCTCCACTCAGCGCATTCGGGGCCGATCGTTTCCAGAATCCGCGCCCATCCGCATGCGGTGTACGACTTGGGCTGCTGGGCAGCGACATCGCAGAAAAATTTGGCGAACAGCTTCCAGTTTCTGGGATCGAGAATTTTCTCGATGTCGTCGACCGACAGGTCATTGTCTTCCGTATCGGTATACAGCGTGCTGCAATATTGGTCGCCGAACAACTCGAGTGTGCCGAAGCACGGCAGGGACTGATCGGCAAATTGCTGATTGACCTTCTTCGCGGCAAAGCTCTGCCACTGTTGCCGTGACTCGACTTGCTTCGCCTCGTCGAGCAGGTCGTTCACGATCTGTTCCAACGTCTGTCCGGCGAGGGTCGGGCCTGCCCAGGAGCCGACCGCCGCCAGCATGATTTGTGCAGGCAACTCCGGTATCGCGCTGAGGTGGGGAGGCAGGCCGCCCAGGTCGGCGATTCTTGCCAGCACCATTGCCGCGTAGGCGGAACGAGCCAGCACCGGATCGTGGTACGAAGTGTATTGACTACCGGGAACACGCTCCGGCAGCGCGGCGGGAGTCCTTGGCGGCGCGGGAGGTGGCTCAGTCCCGCCCTTGGGCGGGGGCTCGGAAGGGGGCTCAGTCCTGGGCTGGGGAGTTGGCTGGGTGCCCAGCGCCGCGGTGGCGAGCCGCATCCGCTCCTCCGCCGTCGAGGCCTGCAGATACTCGAGTGACTGTTCGACAGTGGGAAACGTCACGGGCCCCCGCAAACCGGGACTGCGCACTCCGTCTCGGTTGGCGAAATCTAGGAGTTCGTGGTACCAGCCGGACTGCCCGAAACCGGTCGTGTTGGGCAGCAAGGTTCCCACGATGCGCAGCACGGCATCCGGATTGTCGCCGTGGCTCTCCTTGGCGTAGAGGACCGCCTCATCGATTGCGCCGAAAAACGACAATTGGGACTGCAAGAGATTCAGCAAGGCCCGACCTCCGGCTATTAACGCCGTTAGCATACCGATGAGCAAGCCAGATGGTTGTTTATCCACCGGAGTTCACGGGAGCGAAATGTGACCGAGCGGGACAATGACGCCAGTGTCTCCAATATTCCGTGGGCGTCGGTGTTCGACCCGGCCTTGAACATCCGGGCACTAGGTGAGATTCAGGCTCGCGGGTTTCGGGCCGCTACCGAGGTCGTTAATCGGTTCATCCGTCCGGCCGAGACCAAATCCGTTACGGACTCCGCCGATACCCAGCAGGCGCCGGACGAGCAGGCTACGCCGCCACCGAATGTCGACCAAGTGCTGCAGGTATGGCAGCGGTTGGCCGCACAAGCGGTCGAATCGCTACGCGGGGCAGCGCAACCGCGGGCTGAGGTCGCCTCGGTCGATATTCAACGCGCCACGTCGAGCGGAGCTGTTTCGCTGGTGGCCAGCGAGCCCGGCGCGGTGTCGACCGAAGTCTGGCTGCATAACCACGGCGCCGAGGATCTTGGCAAGGTGCGATTGCGTTGCAGCGATTTGTTGGCCCACGACGGAGCGCTGATCGACTCGGCGATGGTGCGCTTCGAGCCGGACACCGTGCCCATCGTGGCGCGATGCAGCCGTGGTGTCACGGTAGAGATCGACGTGCCCGACGACATCGCTGCCGGCAACTACCGTGGCACGCTGCTTGCCGATGGTTATCCCGACATTTGGTTGCCGGTCGTGTTGAGCGTGCTGCCGCAGAACTCATGACCAGCACGGCTGAGGAAGCTGAACTCGTTTCCACCGTCGAAGAAAGGCTGCGCCAGGTCGGCAAGGTGGTGCGCCGCTCGATGGTGGACGCGTTGCCCG
>DATJTR010000767.1:0-6513 GCA_035503215.1 Pirellulales bacterium | reverse complement strand
TAGCAGCACGAGACCGACAGACAACAGAACCAGCGTGCCGGGTTCGGGCGCGGCCGACATCACGCCGATGGCATCGACATTGAATCCCAAGTCGTTCGGATAAGGACTGTAGATCGGGTCACCAGCCGAATCAAACGTGCTGCCGTTGCCGACGACGTCGACGATCTTCACGTAGGAGGCACTCGCGAGACCGACCTCGCTCAGGTTGTAGCCGACTCCATAGCCCAACTGGTACTTCCCGGCCAGGCCGTAGATGTTCGTCGGATCGGTCGTGCCGTACGTGCCGACAGGGCCCGGAGTCAGATCGTAGTTCGGCATCTCATACCAGTTGACGCCGTTGGCCGAGACGTAGACGAAGGCCAGTTTTTCGTAGGTCGACTCGAACCCATTGCCGAAGACGGCGAAATCGAAACCCGAGGTGCCGGCGACGATCGGCTCGGCAAACGTGTAGGTGATCTGGCCTCCCTCGCCAAGGTTCGTGACGTCAGCGACGCTATTCTTGAACGCCCCGAGCGACTCGCTGGGATTCTCGTAGGAGGGATTAGCAGGCGAGCCGAGTTCGTAGTCCTGATAGCCCGAGGCCCACTCCACGATCGCCGGATCGGAGGCGGAGACCGCGTCGCTGCCCGCCGGCGGGGCAGGCGAATAGGGGCCGGCCGCGGCCGTGCGGGCGGCCGCCAAGACGACCACGGCGAAAAGTATCCGCCGGGCCAGCGCGCCGCGCAATGTGCGAAGCGCAGAGCCGAGGTCATGAATGTTTGCCGAAGTTACCGAGAGAGAATCTTCCTTGTGCATGATGTTTTCACCGCCGCGAAGCCTGCACGGTCGACGCTCTCCGCGCGCACCGCGAGCAACGAGCGCACCGATTGGCAGCCGACAAGCGGCGGCCAAGAGTGGCCCATGCGCAGCGGAGCGCGAGGCACGGCAAAACGGGCAGGCCGTTAGCGGGTCCTGTGGAATGAAACGCTTGCTTGCGGCCGTCTCCGCCCTCGCGGAGTGCTGACCAATAAAGCGTTGGTAGGTCTTCTGACTTCCGAACCTTGCCGGTCCTGCCTTCTCGTCCACCCGCGGGCAGCTTTTGCTCCGCGGTGGACAATGGCTAATCGAGAGTGGACCGGCCGTTTCGCTCGGTTACAGCGGCGGGGCCGTCCCGGAATCGCACCGGGTTCCCTGTTTTGTCGATGCGCCGCAGCAGCGGCGCGCCGATCACCAACGCACGTGGGAGAGGAGTTTATCGGCCGCGTCTGCATTGTCAACCGGGCAGACGAAGGTTGGCGCCGAAGCCCTGAATGAGGCGAGCGTTGCGTTGGAAGAAAAAGTTTCACGATCGGCCCGGCTGCGAGAAGTGACGTGGTGCGAGCGCGCAAAAAACCGGGCTGAGGAGATGATCCTCAGCCCGGTCGAATCGCTCTGGGTCGGTCGCGATCCCTTAATCCAAAAAGCCGATCAGTTCCTGGCTGCGGCTGGGCTGCTGCAGCTTGCGAACCGCCTTGGCCTCGATCTGCCGGATGCGCTCGCGAGTCACCTTGAAAATGTGTCCGACTTCTTCCAGCGTGTAGCTGTAGCCGTCCCCCAGGCCGTAGCGGAGCTTGATGATCTCGCGCTCGCGGTAGCTGAGGGTCTTGAGGACTTTGGCGATGCGGCTGCGGAGCATTTCCTGTGCGGCACCGATCGAGGGATTTTCGGCCCCCGAGTCGGGCAGCAAGTCGCCAAAATGGCTGTCCTCGCTATTGCCGACCGGCCGGTCGAGGCTGATCGGATAGCGGCTCATGGCCAATACGCGGCGGGCTTCGTCGACGGCCGTGCCGGCCCGCTTGGCGGTCTCTTCGATCGTCGGCTCGCGACCGAGCTCTTGCAGCAGCTCGCGCGAGACGTTCCGCACCCGGGACATGGTTTCGACCATGTGGACGGGAATGCGGATCGTGCGGCTCTGGTCGGCCACGGCCCGGGTGATCGCCTGGCGGATCCACCACGTGGCGTAGGTGCAGAACTTGAAACCGCGACGATACTCGAACTTGTCCACCGCCCGCATCAGGCCGGCGTTCCCTTCCTGGATCAGGTCGAGGAAGCTGAGGCCGCGATTGCGGTACTTCTTGGCGATCGAGACGACCAGTCGCAGGTTGCCTTCCGACAAGCCGCGCTTGGCCTCTTGATACTGGGCGTACACGATCTTCAGGTAGCGGACGCGATTCCGCAAGCTGGTGGGCGATTCCTGCGCCGCCCGCAAAATGCTGCGGTACTCGATCAACAGCTTCTTGCGATCGACCGGCGGATGCTTGGTCCGCTTGTGGGAGTCGATCTGGGCTTTGAGTTCATCGACCCGGCGACTGAATTCGTCGAGCGTCTTGATCAACGGTTCGATGCGCTGGGTGCGCAGACCCAGTTCTTCGACCAGTTTGACGGCCCGGCAGCGGCGGCGGCCCAAGCGTCGCCAAGCGTCGCGGCGCTGGGCGATCTTGTAGCTTTTGCTGGTGGCGATGCGGTAATCGTCCTTGTTCTGCTTGAGCAAGGTATCGATGGTCCGCAGGTTGTGCGGAAAACGCCCCAGGATCTGCTCTTTTTCCAGCCGGTCGGTCACCGACACCTGCACGGTGCGGTCGAAGGGCAATTCGCCCCCATGCACGCGATTGAGGACTTTGACCGCGAGCTGAATCACGTAATCGCATTCCAACAGCCGGCTGCGAAAACGTGCCCGGGTCATCTCGATGCGCTTCGCCAGGCCGATCTCCTGCTGACGGGTCAGCAAGGGGATTTCGCCCATCTGCGTCAGATACATGCGGACCGGATCGTCCGACCAGGATTCGCCATCCTCGTCGACGACCGACAGCAGATCCTCGGCCTTGGGATCGACATCGATATCGAGGTCGACATCCTGGACTACCAGATCCGGCCCGTCGAGATCGTCATCCAACTCGTCGACCGACTTGTCGGCCAAACCGTGAACTTCTTCTTGAGCTGCCGGAGCATCATCTTCCAGGTCGTCCAATAATGCGTCGTACAAAACTACACCCCCCGTAGCGTGAGCCCTGTATTGGTGAGAGCCAAATCAAAACAAGAGCCAATCAACACGAGCGAACCGGGAAAGGCTGCAACCCAAGAAAAAATGCGTGTCGCAGGGGCCAATCGAATGGGGCCTCCTGCCAGAGCCACGACGTTGTGGTGCAACACCGGCCAGACTTTTTCGATTTTATCTTTGCGGTGGCCATGAAAGCCACCTAATTCTACACCCGATTCAAACAATGCCCGCTCCGCCGCGCCATTTGGCAAAAAATGACGACGGCCAAGCATTGCCCCTAAATTTTCCAAACTACCCAATTTAACAAAGCGCCGATTAAGAAAGCTTCAACAACGAGCAGCCGCGGCTGCACCAGCTTTAAGCATCGTGGCCGCGCAGCCACAGCGAATCGCTGGATAAAACATGCTTGCTCGCACTTGAAGAAAGGACGCGGGCAAAAGCTGTCGTGCTGGCCGATCGTGCGACGGCGCAGCGGGCAGGTTTTGCTCGAGTCGGTCCGATGGTGCCACCCAACAGCGCCACTGCCGTGCCAGCGACCCCACAACCGCTTGACATCCGGCACTCTTTCGATCGCCCCAGACGAAACGCTTCGCGGCTCGGAACTCCATCAGCCCAGCCAGTCGCGGCCAAGCCGGCAAATCGAGCCATCCAATTGTAATCATGAGTAAGTGTCCGTCCAGTGTTGCGAAGCGCAAAAATTTTTGCGGCATCGCGCAGCACTACCGATGCGTGACGGCCACGATCGCGCGCGGCGCTTGCAGGTGGCACTGCCGATGCGCTGGTGAACGGCGGGCGATGGGCGGCGCGTTGTCGGGGCGCGGCGCGGGCGTTAGCATACAAGCCTTGTTCCATGCCGCTTGGCCGCTGCCGCGGGGCGTGCTGTCACGGGCCGTTTTTTTCCGAACCTGAGGGGGACGCGTCGCATCATGAAAGCGCTGGCAGATCAAGTGGCCCTGGTGACCGGTGGGGGGCGGGGAATCGGTCGAGGCATTTCCTTGGAGCTGGCCAAGGCGGGCGCCACGGTCGCCATCAACTATCACCGTGACAAAACCGCGGCCGAAGAAGTGGCCGCCGAGATCGAAAAAGGGGGCGGAAAAGCCCTGCTGGTGGGCGGCGACGTGGCCGATTTCGGGGCCGTGGAGAAGATGGTCGCCGACACGGTGGCCAAATTCGGCAAGTTGACCATCGCCGTGGCCAACGCCGCCTACAGCGATCGCGAGCCGTTTTACGAGGCCGATCTGGCCGGTTTCCGGCGCACGGTCGACGTGTGCCTGTGGGGCTCCTTCAACCTGCTGCGGACGGCCACCAACCAGATGATGGCCGCCGGCAAGGGGGGATCGATCGTGCTGGTCAGCTCGCCGCAAGCCCGCATCGCCGCCCCGCGCTCGATGGCCTACAACATGTCGAAGGCGGCCATCAATCAAATGGCGCGGACGGCGGCGATCGAAGTCGTCGAGCACCGGATTCGCGTGAACATCATGACCCCCGGCTGGATCGACACTCCGGGAGAACGGAAATTCGCCTCGGAAGAGGTGATCCAAGCGGCCGGTGCCAAATTGCCCTGGAAGCGACTAGGGCGGCCCGACGAGATCGGCCGCGGCGTCGTCTTCTTGTGCGACCCGCAGAACGAATACGTCACCGGCTCCGACCTGCTGATCGACGGCGGCGTCTCGCTCCCCTGGTGGGCCAGCCGTGGCTCGGCAGCGCCGGCGGGCTAAGATAAGGCCAGCGGGCTAGAATGAAGCGGTCGGCCGAAGCCCGGGGGCCGGTGGTTCCACGCGGCGGCCAGACCCCTGCCCCGCCTCTTGGCGCCGCGGCCTTGTTCGGGCGGCGGCGCGGCAGTCGATCGGTCGATTCGCCGCCCGGTAACGAGCAGAGTCAGCAGCGACGGCGACCGGCTCGCGGCACCAAGCACGCGACGGAATTCGAGAGCCTTGATTCATCGGTCTGGATTAACGCAGGCGGAAATGGGGTTGATGGCGATTTATGGCGACTGATTATCTGCTTCCTTGCACTTGCGGCCTGCGGCACCGCGTCAGTACGCGACAGGCCGGCGATACGGTGACCTGCTCTTGCGGTACGAGGCTGACCGTGCCATCGATGCGCGAGCTGGCCAAATTGGAGCCGGCGGCCGATGCCAGCCCCGTCAAAGTGAAGACCTGGGGCCTGCGGCAGGGATTGATGTTTTTGGGAATGATCATCGCCGGCATCGGCGTGTTGATCGGCAGCTATTATTCGCTCGTCGCGATGCCCTCCGCGAGTGAATTGGAGCCCCCCGCCAATTGGCACGAATTGCCGGTCGAGTACGCAGTGAGTCTGTGGCGAGAACTGCGACGCGGGATGCCCCAGAGGCCCGATCCTTCGCTCGTCGGCCTGGTCCAGCAGCGGGACCGGGCCCAGCGGGGCGTTTACGTGAGCTGGATGGTGATTGCCACGGGAGGAATCATCGCGGCATCGAGCTTTTTCGTGCCGCGATCGCGATTGCGTCCGCAGGGACCGAGTTAGCCAGCCTGCTGACCGAGCAGGCCGCGGGGAGCAAGCACGATGAAAGCCGCCTTTATTCGTCAGACGGGTCCGCCTGAGAATCTGACCTATGGCGATCTGCCCACGCCCGAGCCGGCCGCCGGGCAGGTGCTGGTGCGGGTGGGAGCGGTGGCGGTCAACCCGATCGACACCTACATTCGCTCGGGCGCGATCGCCATGCCGCTCGGGTTTCCGTTCGTCGTCGGCTGCGATCTGGCCGGCAAGGTCGAGAAGGTCGGCAGCGAAGTGAAGCGGTTCAAACCGGGCGACCGGGTGTGGGGCTCGAACCAGGGGATGTTCAGCCGGCAAGGAACGTTCGCCGAGTACGCCGCGGTCGATGAAGCGTGGCTCTATCCGCTGCCTTCCGGCGTGAGCGAGGAAGCGGCGGCGGCGGTCGCGCTGGTGGCCATCACGGCCCACCTCGGTTTGTCACGGGCTCAATTGCTCAGCGGCGAAACACTGTTCATCAACGGCGGCTCGGGAGGCGTCGGCTCGATGGTGGTGCAGATGGCCAAGGCCCTTGGTGCCCGCGTGGTGACGACCGCCGGCAGCGAGGAAGGACTGGCGCAGTGCCGTGGCATGGGGGCCGACCTGGCGATCGACTATAAGCGCGAAGACGTCGCGAAGCGGGTCAGCGAATTTGCCCCCAAGGGGGTCAACGTCTGGTGGGAGACGGTGCGGGAACCGAACTTCGAGTTGGCCGTGTCGCAGCTCGCCCCGCGCGGACGCATGGTGCTGATGGCCGGCCGCGACGCCCGGCCGCAGTTTCCCGTCGGCCCGTTCTACGTGAAAGACTGCTCGCTGTATGGCTTCGCCATGTTCAACTCCCGGGCTGACGAACAGCGCGTGGTGGCCGACGACATCAATCGCTGGTTGGCCAGCGGCCATCTGAAACCGCAGATCGGCGCGCGCATGAAGCTGGCCGAAGCCGCGGCCGCTCACCGCTTGCAAGAGTCGAGCACGATCGGCAAGGC
>DATJTR010000766.1:0-7311 GCA_035503215.1 Pirellulales bacterium | reverse complement strand
TAGCGCGCCGGCGACTTGCCCATCGCCACGAACCATTGCGGACAGTAGGAGGCCATCCAGATGACGTCGCCGCGCTGGACCGGAAACCACTCGTCTCCCAAACGATAAATTCCCGTGCCGTCGAGCATCAGCAAGCCGTGTTCCATCACGTGGACTTCCACTTGGGGCAAATGTCCGCCGGGATCGTACGTGAACAGGTTCACGGCCATATCGAAGCACGGGTCGACCGGCAAAAGCGTTTGCAGACGCAACGCCGGATCGCCCTGAAACGACTCGGCCGCGACCGATTTCTGATCGCCGACGTGTGCCGGCGGCGCGGCCGGACCGAGATGTAGGCGCTTTTCGAACAGCGCGAGCCGGGCCACTTCCGTCTCGGCCGACTCGCGCGTCGTGATTTGATACAGATCGCCGGCTGGAATGAATGCGAATTGCCCCTCGCTCAGTTCTCGCTTCCCCCCGGCGATGGTCAGCTGGATGCGGCCCGAAAGGACGTAAAAGAAATGTTCGATCTCCAAGCGCACGGGCGCACTCGCGGCGCCGCCGCCGAGAACGACCGTGTACTGCGCGAATCGGGCCCCCATTTCGGGCGAAATATGCGTCACCGCCTGCGCGTTCTTCCAACCCGGCAGTGGGGCCCAGACATGCGTGTCGGGCGTGATCAAGGCATATTGCCCGGTGACGCGGCTGCGCGTCGTGCCGAACGGGAGAGAGCGAACCGGCTCGATCATGCATGCTCCTCGAATCGATCAGATTTTCGTACGGGCTACCTGCACACCATCCGGCGCGGTTGACGCCGCGAGATCGGTCACGAACCGCCACAGAACCTCGAGTGCCGTGGCGACGTCGGCTTCCGACACCGCTTCGTCGGGATGATGGCTGATGCCGCCAGCACAACGCAAGAACAACATGGCCGTGGGAAAGTGCCGGGCCAAGATCACCGCGTCGTGGCCGGCACCGCTGGAAAGCCTGCCAGGCGTCAGGCCGGCGGCGACGATCGCTTGTTCCAGCCGGCCGCTGCAGGCGGCATCGAACTGCACGCTCTCCTGCTGCTGCTCCCACAATAGGTTGAATTCGAGACCACGCTGCCGGGCAATCTCGCCGGCACGCTCGATCGCTTTGCGAAACGCGGCGAGTCGATCCCGATCCTCGGCGTGACGCAGATCCAAGCGCAATCGAACTTCGCCCGGAATCACATTCGCCACGTTGGGCAGAACCTCGACCCGGCCGACCGTCGCCACCAGGCCGGCGACCCCAGCGGCAAGTTGCTCGAGTTCAACGATGAACTGCGCCGCGGCGCACAAGGCGTCGCGGCGCGATTGCATCGGGACGGTGCCGGCATGGCCGGCACGGCCGACGAACTCGAGACTCGCCCGGCTGTGACCGACCGCGCCCGTGACAACGCCCAGCGGCAGCGATCGATCTTCTAAGGTTGGTCCCTGCTCGATGTGTGGCTCGACGAGCGCCAGGACATCCTCGGGACGCAAAACGCACTCGGCCAGCCGATCGGGATCGCCGCGAAACGTGCGCAGCGCGTCGGCCAGCGGCACGCCCTCGGCGTCTGGGCGGCGGAGCCAGGCATCGGGAATGTCGCCGACAAGCGCCCGGGAACCGAAATAAGGTTCTTGATAGCGAACCCCTTCTTCTTCGCAAAAGCCGATCACGACGAGCGGGAACGGTAAAGCCGTGTCGGTTTTGACCGCTATTTCGGCCAATGCCAGCCCAAGCAAGACGCCCAGCGCGCCATCGTATTTGCCGCCGTTGACCACGGTGTCGAGATGCGAGCCAATGATCAGCGCGGCAGCCTGCTCGTTTTGGACCGCACGGTGATCGCCCGCTTTCGGCGGATCTAGCCGGCCGATCAGATTGCCCGCCGCATCGAGGCGGCAAGACATGCCGGTCGCTTCGATCCAAGAGCGAACCAGGGTGTGGGCCGACTGCATCGCCGGAGAGCAAAACAGCCGGCAGACTTCGCCCGGGCGATCGGTGCAGTCGGCCAATTGGTCGCAGCGGCGCATCACTTGTCGGGCGGCTTCGGCGACGAACTGCGAGCCCCGGGCGTCGGTCGCAGGCGTCGCAGCGTGATTCGTCATGCACCTCTCCCGCCGTCATCGCCGCGGGGGCGAAGGCGAGCCAGTTGACCGGGCACGTCCCTTCGGTAACGCCCTGGACGGAGAACAAAACCAGTATAGTATTGACCGTCACGCTTGCGAAGCTCGGCACCCGACGGCCTGCGGCGGATCGATCGACCGGCGCGCCGGCGGCGGCGACCTGCCGAGAACTGGGGCTGCAACGTGAAGGAGGCATCATGCAACGACCGCGCGATTGCACGTTTACCGAATCGGACTGGGAGGCGCTGTCGCCTCATTGGTACCCGGTGGCCTTCTCGCACGACGTTGGCTCGACCCCGCTGGCCGTGCGGTTGCTGGACGAGCGGATTGCGCTCTTTCGCCTGGCCGACGGGCAGGTGCGGGCGTCGCGCGATTTGTGCATCCATCGCGGCGCGCCGATCAGCCTGGGAACCGTCGAGGGCAATGAGATCGTTTGCCGCTATCACGGTCTGCGCTACGACGGAACCGGTGCCTGCACGTTGATTCCGGCGCAGCCCGGGGCGACGACGACGCGAATGCGGCTGCATCTTTTCGCCTGCCGCGAAGAATATGGTCTCGTCTGGATACGGCTGGTCGATGACCGTGAGGTGCCGTTTCCCGCCTTCGACGAATGGAACGACCCGAGCTTCGTGCAAGTGCTGCCTGACTCCGTCGATTTGTCGGCCTCGGCAGGGCGACAGGTCGAAGGTTTTTTGGACGTAAGTCATTTCGCGTTCATTCATCGGGCCACGTTCGGCGAAACGGACAATACCGAGGTGCCGCCCTACCCGGTGGAAGTCACGCCGCACGGATTTCGCGCCGATTACGTCAGCACGGTGAGCAACTACCCGGTGCATCTCAAGCATTTGAATCCGCCGGGATTTCAGTGGCGGCGGCTGTTCGAGGTGTGGCTGCCCTTCACCGCGAAGTTGACGATTTTTTTCCCCGGCGGTGGCCGGTTGTGCATCTTGAACGCGGCATCGCCGGTTTCGGCACGGAAGACGCGAATGTTTTGCCCGATTTGCCGCGATTTCGACCGCGACGCACCGCTGCAGGATTCGCTCGACTTCAACCACCAGGTGTTTGCCGAAGACAAGGCGATCGTCGAAACCCAGCACCCGGAGGATTTGCCGCTCGACCTGGCAGACGAGGTTCACATTCGCGCCGACCGGAGCTCGATCACCTATCGCAAGCTGCTGGCCGAGATGGGATTGGGGCGCTCGTACACGGCGTAGCGGCCGGCGTGTTTTCTTTCCGCCGAATCGATGCCGTCCCATCAGTAGCTGCGCGAGCCTGGCGTGTTTTTCCAAACGTCGAAGAGTTCGCGGCATTCCGCGCGCAACAGGTCGGGCACAAGCTGGACCGAACTGCCCCCGGATTCGAGAAGCTTCTGAGCTGGGAAATGCAACTCGTTGAAGCCGGCCTCCGCGGCGTCGTCGATCGTCGCGCCGAAATAGACGGTGTCGACTCGGGCCCAGTGCAGCGCGGCGGCGCACATCGGGCAAGGTTCGCAGGTCGTGGCGACGATCGCTCCGGCGAGAAAGATGTCGCCCAGCTCCTGGCAAGCCGCGCGGATTGCCGTCACTTCGGCATGGGCCGTGATGTCGATCGTGGGCAAAACCACATTGTGCGAAACGGCCAACAACCGATTACCGTGCGCAATGGCGCAGCCAAATGGGCTGTTGCCCGCGGCGATGCCCTCGCGGCACTTGTCGATTGCCAACCGCATGAGCTCTTCGGGCGAAATCATGTCCATCACTCGCAACAAAGCTGTTGGCGAACGCGCATCGGCGGCGGAACGCGCGCCAGTATAGCGTCGGGCGCGTGTGGTCGCAGCATCAATCGAACCGAGATTGCGCGCCGCACGGCGGCGGATCGTCAATGACGAACCGAGCAAAAACTTCAGACGAATTGCTGAACCGATAGCAAACCAAAAGCTAACAGAGTTTCCGCGGGCGGTCCGCTTGGCCGCGCCGCAGAGGGGGGCTAGACTGACGCCACATCCAACAATTCTCTCATCATGCCAGCGCGCTTTTTGGGGGTGGCAGGCCAGGTGTCCGACTCCATCGTCCGATTGATCGATCACGCGCTGCTTCATCCCACGCTAACCGATTCGCAATTGATTGCCGGTTGCGAATTGGCCCGCCGGCTGCGCACCGCGTCGGTGTGCATCAAGCCGTGGGCCGTTTCGCTGGCCTGCGACCTTCTGGCCGATTCGGACGTCGCGATTTGCACGGTGATCGGCTTTCCGCACGGCTCGGAGCCGACCGAGGTGAAAGCCTTTGCCGCCCGTACGGCCTGCGAGGACGGGGCCAGCGAACTCGACATGGTGGTCAACGTCGGCAAGGTGCTCAGCCGCGACTGGGAGTATGTTGCCGCCGACATTCGAGCGGTGGTTGAGGTGGCTCACGCGCACTCGGCCCTGGCGAAAGTGATCTTTGAAAACGAGTTTCTGCCGGAAGACAGCTTGAAGATCGAGCTGTGCCGAATCTGTTCGGACGTGGGAGCCGACTTCGTGAAGACGTCGACCGGCTTCGGTTTCGTGCCACGGCCCGAAGGTGGATTTCAAACCATTGGCGCGACCGATGCCGATTTGGTGTTGATGCGAAAGCACGCCGCGCCGCATGTCAAGCTGAAGGCGTCGGGTGGCGTCCGCAGTTACGCCGACGCATTGCGAGTGGTAAAGTTGGGAGCAGCGCGGATCGGCACCAGTTCGACCGAGGCCATCGCCGCCGGCGAAGAGACCGGACGCCACGAAATCGCCGGTCGGGGAAGTTATTGATCGATTGGTCTGAGTTCTGGCCAGCTTAAAATCGCACCGATACTCGATTTGCACCGTTTTGAGGAAGCCGACATGCTGCATCTGGCCGCACAGATCGAAGAAGCCGCCAGCACGATTCGCGCCCGCTGGGACGTCGTGCCGCGGGCCGGACTGATTCTCGGAACCGGCTTGGGCCCTTTGGCTCGGCAAATCGAGGAGCACGCCAGTTGGGATTATGCCGATATCCCACACTTCCCGGTGTCGACTGCCACCAGCCATCGCGGCCGGCTGATCGCCGGCATGCTGTCCGGCGTGCCCGTGTTGGCGATGGAGGGGCGCGTGCATGGATACGAGGGTTATCCGCTCGATCAGGTCACTTTTCCGGTGCGAGTGATGAAAGCACTCGGCATCGAACTGCTGATCCTGACGAACGCCGGCGGCGGATTGAACCCGCAATTCGCCAACGGCGACATCATGGTGATCGAGGACCACATCAATCTGATGGGGGCCAATCCGCTGATCGGCATCAACGACGAGCGGCTTGGGCCGCGGTTTCCCGATATGAGCTGTCCGTACGATCCGGAGTTGATCAAGCGTGGACTGGAACTGGCCCGGCAGGCCGACATCGTGGCCCATCGCGGCGTGTTCGTCGCGGTCATGGGACCGAACTTGGAAACGAGGGCCGAATACCGATTCTTGCGGCTGATCGGCGCCGACGTGGTGGGCATGTCGACGGTGCCGGAAGTCATCGTGGCGGTGCATGCCGGACTGAAGGTGATGGCGTTTTCGATCGTCACCGACATGTGCCTGCCCGACGCGTTGCATCCGGTGTGCGTCGAGGAAATCGTGGCCGTGGCGAATCGCACGGAACCAAAACTGCGGACGCTCATCAACGGAATCCTGGCCGATCTTAGTTCCTCGGTACGGTCGGGTGCCGCGGAACGCGGCGCGGCCGGTAAGCATCATTAACGCCCCCTCGCAATTGGCAAGGCGCGCAGCAGAGCGATTTTTCCATGTTCCAGCTCGTGACGCAGATCGCGGAAGCCGCTGCCGAAATCCGCCGCTCGTGGAACGTTCGGCCCGCGGCGGGCATCATCCTGGGCACGGGTCTGGGAAATCTCGCTAAAGAGATCCAGGCCGAGGCGGTGCTGGCTTACGAAGAGATTCCACATTTCGTGCGCTCGACCGCAACCGGGCACAAAGGGCAATTGGTCTGCGGACGGATCGGCGAGACTGCGGTCGTCACGATGGAAGGCCGCTTCCATCGCTATGAAGGCTATTCGCTGGAGCAGATCACGCTGCCCGTGCGCGTGATGCAGGCGCTGGGCATCGAGCTGCTCGTCATTTCGAACGCGTCGGGCGGGCTACAGCCCTATTACTTGCCGGGCGACATTCTGGTGATCGAGGATCACGTGAATTTGATGGGGGCGAACCCCTTGGTCGGTGTGAACGACAGCCGGCTTGGCCCCAGGTTTCCGGACATGAGCCGGCCGTACGATCGGGCGCTGGTCGAGCGGAGCCTGGCGATCGCCCGGCGGGAGAACTTTGTCGCCCACCGGGGCGTGTATGCCGCGGTTAGCGGGCCGAATTACGAAACCCGGGCCGAATACCGCTTTCTGCGGCGGATCGGCGCCGACGTGATCGGCATGTCGACCGTGCCGGAAGTGATCGTGGCGGCGCAGGTTGGATTAAGGGTGTTGGCCCTGTCGGTGATCACGAATGTTTGCCTGCCTGATGCCGTGGCGAAAACGGACGGCGAATCGGTGGTGGCGGCGGCGCGGGCGGCCGAACACAAAATGCGGCGGCTCGTACTGGCCATTCTGGCCGAAGAGGAAAGGGCGAATTGCCGTCAAGACTCCGGCTGCAACGGGACGTCCAGCCGAGCTGAGTTCCGACTGAGCGAAGAATCGACCGCATCGTAGGGAACCGCAGCGTGAATCCGAGCCAGATCATCGCTCACAAGCGTGACGGAGGTTCGCTCTCGGCGGCGGAGATCGCCTTCTTCATTCAAGGCTACGCGACGGGCGATATTCCCGATTATCAAATGGCCGCCCTGGCCATGGCGATCTATCTGCGCGGCATGGACGACGCCGAGATTGCGGTGTTGACCACCGAAATGCTGCAGTCGGGCACCACGCTGGCGGCGGCCGACGTGTCGCGGAGGGTCGATAAGCATTCGACCGGCGGCATTGGCGACAAAACTTCGCTCATCGTGGCGCCGCTATTGGCCTGCGCCGGGCTGGAAGTGCCCATGCTCTCGGGACGTGGACTCGGACCCACCGGCGGAACGCTCGACAAGCTCGAATCAATTCCCGGCTTTCGGGCCGATCTGAACCTGACGGAAATTGCGGAGGTTGTCAGCCGCGTCGGCTGCGTGATCACCGGAACGACCGCGGAATTGGTGCCGGCCGATCGCAAGCTTTACGCCCTGCGCGACGTGACGGCCACGGTCCCATCGATTCC
>DATJTR010000765.1:0-3044 GCA_035503215.1 Pirellulales bacterium | reverse complement strand
CGGGCAAACGTGCGGCTAGCGCTGGGTAACGGCGAGGGGGCGGTGGCCGATTGCGACGCCGCCTTGGCGATGGAGCCCGAGAATCTTTACGCGCTGGTCAATCGCGGCACTGCCCAGCGGATGCTGGGGCACTTCGACAAGGCCGTGGCCGACTACGAGCGTGCGGCGTCGATCGACGGAGATTCGTACGCGGTGAATCGCAACCTGGCCCTGCTGTTGGCCGCCTGCCCCGACGAAAAATATCTCGACGGGGCCAGAGCCCTGAAGCTGGCCAAGCAGGCTGCCGCGGCGACCGACGACCGCGACAGTTGGTCGCTCAGCGCGCTGGCCGCCGCCAGCGCGGAAACGGGCGATTTCAACGAGGCCGTGCGATTCGAGACCGCGGCGATCGAGCAGGACAAGCTTCCGCGCAATCTGCCCGAGCACAAGCGCCGACTCGAATCGTATCAGGCCAAAAAGCCCTATCGATTCAAGGTCGGCGAGCCGGTGCTGGACGATTGAGCGAATCGGCCGCGATTTCCACCGGCCCAAGCTTCTACCACGGTCTCGCTTTTCACGGAGTGGAGTGCCCACGACTGCGCTAACCCGAAGCCAAGTACCCGCGAGGGTTCCTCATCCTGGCTCCCTCGCTTGTTTGTGCATCGTCACGCCACGATGAAACGCCGGCTAGTTGGCTTTGTGCGTGGCGGTGAATTGTTCGTCGGCCACACGATTGAAAACGTCGTGCGGATTGGCGAAGCCGGCGTGCTGGACGAGCCAGATCCGGATCAAACCCCGGCTGGTGTCGATCGACATGTCGGTGGCGTAGGCGCCGCCGTGACCGAACGTGCTGCCACCGGTCGACCAGCCGAGGCCGTAGCCGGTCGGCAGATCGCCGGTCTGTTTGCTGGTCATCGTTTTGACGGCCGCTTCCGACAAAATGCGTTTGCCTTGGAACTCGCCGCCGGCGAGGACCATTTGGCAGAATTTCTCGAGGTCGCTGGCCGTGGAAAAGAGTCCGCCGGCGGGCATCGGCTGACGGGTGCGATCGTCGAGCGGGTACTTGAGCTGCCCAACCGTGATTTCTTCCAGCGTCTGGTTGTCGTTCGAAGGCTTGTACGACTTGGCCAGCCGCGAAATCTGCTCGGCGTTGGGCCAGAAGGTGGTGTCCTTCATGCCCAAGGGACCGAAAAGCCGGGTATCGAGAAACGTTTCGTAAGGCATGCCGCTGACGATTTCGATGATGCGGCCCGCGGTGTTGATGCCGGCATTGGAGTACTGATATTTCGTGTCGGGCTCGAAGTCGAGCGGCGTAGTCGCGTAGCTTTTCACGCGGTCGGCCAGCGAGCCGACGTCGAGCGTCGGTTCTTCGACCGAAGTTTTGAACGGCAGCCCGCTGGTGTGGCTCAGAACGTTGCGGACGGTGATCGGGTGCTTCGGCTGGCTGCCGTCTTTCAGCTTCTGACCCTTGAACTCGGGCAGATATTTTTCGACCGGGTCGTCGATGTTCACCTTGCCCTCGTCGACCAGGATCATGAATGCGGTGGCGGTGATCGGCTTGGATTGCGAAGCGATCCAAAACAAGCAATCGGGTGACATCGGTTTGCCGGCCGCGATGTCGGCAAAGCCGACGGTTTCCAGACTGATCGTCTTTTCCTTGTCGGCCACCAGCATCACGGCGCCGGCGAGCACATGACCATCGACGAACCGCTTGAGCGCGGCGGCGGCGCTCGGGCCGGCGGCCGGCGGCACCGCGTCGGCGGCGTGGAGCGCGGCCGAGGAAATCAGGACCGCGAGGAGTGCTAGGAGCGTGCGGGTGGCGTTCATCGCAAGCCTTTTCTGTGGGGAGGGGGCTGGGGCGGGAAGAGGGATCTTGGCTCAGGCAAAATGTTCTTCGCCAACGCTCGGCAGGTTGCCAATGCCGGGGGTCCGCTTCGACCAGGGGCTGGTCTGCCAATTGTCGACGGCCGGCCTGTCGGGGGCGAACGTCGGCAGATTGAACATCAGTCGCTGCGATAGACCATATACGACTGGCTCGTACATCGCACGCAATTCCGCTAGTTTTGCTTGGGCCAGGGCCGTGTCGCAACTGGAACAGCCGCCGGCCCGAAGTTTTGCAAAGATTTCGGCCAGCTTTTCGGGGGGCAGCCGGTCATAGGGCACCTCGACCGGCGGCACCCACAGCACCAGTGCCAGGTCGACCGCGGCGTGCCGGGCCATGGCGAACGTGAGCTGGGCATGGTAACGATCGGCCTGTTTGACGCCGACGAGCAGCAACGAGCAGGTGTCGAGAATCACGGTCAAGGCGGCCAGCCACGACTGGTTTTCGTGCTGCGAGCGGTAGAAGCTGAGCATCGGGAACGACAGATGGTTGTCCAACAAGTCGGCCGACCAGGCTTCCCACTCTTGCAGGAATCCCTCAACGCATGTGAGCCGTCCGGCGGCCGCCAATCGGCCCAACAGTTCGGAGGCGGTCGGAGGGGAGCCGGCCCGGGCGTCGAGCAGGCCGATGGTTCGCTCGCGCTGCGAAAAGGCCTGAAACAGCGTGGGCAGATAGCCGATCACCAGGGCGATGAGGCCGAAGCCGACACCGGCTTCCACCACGGCCAGCACCTGGCCGAGGCGGTCCAAGGGAGTGAAGTCGCCGTAGCCGAGCGTGAAGAACGTGACGCCGCTCAGATAGACATAGGTCCAGGAGGGCCACTCGTCCGGAAAGTGCGCCAGCCGGGTGTCGAGGGCCCAATGCAGCATGCCGAAGGCAAAGATCATTCCGATCGCCCAGAGCATGAACAGAACCAAGAGCGACAAGGGGCCGAACAGGCTGAGAAAAGCTTCACGGCGCCCGCGGTGATGAAACCTGCCAGCGATCGCTCGCCAAACCATCCAGCTATTGCGATAGAACAGCCGGGTGAAGCGAAAGCGATGCGTGACGCGTCGAGGCTGCAGCATGGCCTCGAAGCTGTCGGCGAGAATCAACAGAATCGCCACGACGCTGGCGATCCCGACGAGCAGGTGCATGATGGCGAATGTCCCTTCTACCGCGGGCCGCCCGAGCCGCGAAGCTG
>DATJTR010000764.1:0-4245 GCA_035503215.1 Pirellulales bacterium | reverse complement strand
GTGGATTCGCCTCCGGCATGCTGTTCCGTTTGTGATCGTCGGCCTGGCATGGTTTCTGGGAATGCTGGTCCCGACGATCGGCCTGGTGCAAATTGCCGATGCCTCGCACGCCGATCGTTACACCTATTTGCCGCAAATCGGTTTGCTCATCGCGGTCGCCTGGGGCATGGCCCATCTCGCCAAACGAATGGTTGCCCCCGCTCCGCGCCACTGGCTTACCGCCGTGGCGTTCTTGCCGGTCGTTCTGTTGGCCGTCGCGGGTCATCGGCAAACGAGCTATTGGCGCACGGACGGCACGCTGTGGGCTCACGCGGTCGAGTGCGACGCGGAAAACGTTCACGCACAATGCTCGCTGGCCACGGCACTGGAAGGCTCCAACGACGCGGATGCCAAGAGCCATTATGAGCAGGCTCTTGAATTGATCACCGCACGAGCGCACGAGGAGGAAAGTCTGCGCGCGAAGGCAAACAACGGGCTGGGAAACATCGCCCTGCGGCAAGGCGATTTGGCGGAAGCCATCGCACAGTACGAACAGGCGGTCGAGCTAACGCCGCCGACCTCGCAGGCCGCCGGCTTCGAAATGAATCTGGGTCGGGCGTTGACCAAAGCCGGCGAGTTCGACGACGCGCTCGCGCACTTCCAGCGAATCCTGGAGCTCGACCCCGCCGCGGCACCGCTGGCCTATCGCAGCATGGGAATCGCGCTGGCCGAGCAAGGAAACCTGGACGCGGCGATCGCCAAGCTCGAGGAAGCCGTGCGGCTCGATCCCGGCCTGGGCATCGGCCACGTCACGCTGGGCCTCGTCTTGGCACGACATGGAGACGCGGAAGACGCGATCGGGCATTTTCGCCGAGCCATCGCCCTGGACCCCTTCGTGGCGTATCCCACCTACCCCGACGTGGCGTTTCCTTACCTCAAATTGGCCGGCTTGCTGCACGAGCAGGGACGGACCGCCGAGGCGGCCGATTGCGAACGAGAGGCCGTGGCGGTGCGGCGGAAACACGCCGCAGCCCTGGCGGGCCAGTAGCGGCACGCCGGCCACGGAGTTCGTCGGCCGGCCGCTCGCATCGCAAACGAGCGGCAAGGTATAGTGGAAGGAATTCGACCACTCCCCCCTGCCCTGCCGGCCACGAGCATCATCACGACCGCCGGCTGCGCTGTGTCAGCCGGCTGCGCTGTGTCACTCGCCGGCAGGCCGTGGCGGCCGGAGCGGTTTACTCGATGAGGTATTTGTGTTGCGAGCGCTCGTTTCGCTGTTCGTCGTTGGCGCCACGGTGGCGTGTGGCACGCTCGCCGAGCATGCTGATGCCTGGCCGCCGCGAAAAGATCCGACCGTCGTCGAGGTGGCCCACGTCGATGCCGATCAGGTCAAACTGGTGGAGATCGTCAGCCAGCGGCAATCGCGCGACGGACGGGTGCTGGACGTCGTCGTGCAACCGAAAGCGCAGCAATTTACGGTCGATTTCGATCTCGGCTGGCGGCGGTTCGATCGAGTGCGGATTACCGTGCTGGGGGCCCAAAAGCGGGACATCGTCCGCTATTTTCCCGATCTCGGCCGGCGGCAGGTGTATTTCGACCTGACGAAGCAGAAGGGGGTCGATTTCTATCCGGCCGGGGACAACATGGTGATCGATTTCGTGAACGCCCATGCGGCCCACATCCTTCCGCCCGAGGGCCGGCTGTTATTCCGCGAAGTGATGTTCGAGGGGGTCGACGACAAAGCCGCGAACACGACCGACTCGAAGCCCGAAATCAAAGTCGACGACAAGAAGCGGCCGTAGGGGGCCGGCGGCGTTCGCGCCCGCGCTCCGCTATTGCGTGAGCCCGTTGATCGCGTTGAGGAGCGCGTAAACAGCCAGCGTGACGGCGGCGAGGATGCCGATCGCTTTCGCCCGCCCGAATTGCTCCAGGCGGAAATAGGCGAGCACGCTGGGCTTGAAGAAATAGGCGAAGATCAAAGCGCTAACGATGATCCGGCCGGCGAACTTGATCATTTGCTTGTGGGCCGTCTCGCTGCCGCCGGGAAGGCCTGCGAGCGTATCGCGGAGCCGATACACGAGCCAGATCGCGCCGGCATGTCGTACGATGCTGTAGAGATAATAGAATGCGCCGGTCCACCATCCCCAGCGGGCTCCGCGCCACATGCCGATCCCGGCGGCGAACGTCAGCAGGGTGAGCAGCACGATCGAGGCCACGAACATGGGAGCCGAGACGCCGAGATCGGCGGCCAGGGGCGACAGGTTCTCGAATTTGGCCACCAGCAACAGCAACAGCCCGACCAGCACCACGCCGCCGATCACGTGGAGCACCGCCAGAATCGAAATGCCGATCGGGCGTTTGTTCATGGAGCGCGTTTGTCGTCGTCGAGTGGAGAAGTCGCATGCCAGGACGCCCACGATCGTAGGGAACCGTTCGGGGCTTGTCGAGACGACTGGGGCAATCGCGCAGCAAGTGGACTTACGGCGAAGCAAAGCTCAGGCCGTCGGCGGCTCGCCGAGGCGGGCCACGAGGTCGCGGAACACGCGGCCTCGGTGATAAAAATCGCGGAACTGATCGAGACTGGCGGCGGCCGGCGAGAGCAGAATGGTGTCCCCGGGCCGCGAGCGAATCCAGCACCAGGTGAGCGCTTGTTCCAAGCGTTCGACGACGACATAGCTGGGCCGACTGCCCAACTCCTCGGCCGCTTGCTCGAGGGCCACGCCAAGCGCCGGGCCCAGCGCGCCGTAGCAGGCGACCCCCACGCCACGCCGGGCCAGCTCGCGGCCGAACGATTCGAGCGGCAAGCGTTTGTCCTGTCCGCCGGCAAGCAGCCACACCGGGCCCGGGCAAGCGGCGAGCGCGGCCAGAGTGGCCTCGGGGGTGGTCGACTTCGAGTCGTCGATGAACGTCCGGCCGCCGACCTTGCCTAGCGATTGCTGCCGGTGTGCCAGGGGTCGAAACGCGGCCAGGGCCGTCTCGATGGCGGCCGCCGGCACATTGAACGCCTCGGCCATCGCCGCGGCAAGGGCGGCGTTCGCTCGCTGATGCTCGCCGGGGACGGAGAGCCCGGCCACGCGCTCCGGCGGCCACGGTTCCAGGCGGCGGGCATGCGCGGGAACCGGCCACGACGCTACCTCGGGATCGCGCGGATTGAGCACGGCCAATCCGCCCGCGGGCAGATGCTCGACCAGCCGGCGCTTGGCGGCGGCGTAGGCGGGCAGCGTGCCGTGCCAATCGAGATGATTCGGCGTGCAGCCAGTGACGAGCGCCGCGCGGGGGAAGCGGGCCGTCGGACTGAGCTGGGCGAGTTGAAAACTGCTGAGCTCCAGCACGACCACGTCGGCTGGCCGCATCGCCTCCAAGGTCGACAGCAGGCTCTGGCCGATGTTGCCCCCCAGCCACACCCGCCGACCGGCGACTTGAAACATGCTGGCCAGGAGCGTGGCGGTGCTCGACTTGCCGTTGGAGCCGGTGACGCCGATCACGTCCCCCGGACACTCGGCCAAGAATAGCTCGATCTCCGAAGTCAGCACCGCCCCGTGCGCGCGAGCCACGGCCAAGAGCGGATGATCCGCGCGGACGGCGGGATTGGCCACGACGGCGTCGGCCGTGGAAAAATCGGCCTCGTCGTGTCCCCCCAGCCTCCAACGCGCGATCGGCACGTCGGCCAGGGCGGCGATCGATTCGGCCAGCGCATCGCGCTCGGCCAGATCGGTCACGGTTACGCGCGCCCCTCGACCGGCCAGCCAGCGGGCCACGGCCACGCCGCCGCCGTGCCGGCCCAGCCCCATCACGGTGATCCGCCGCCCGGCGACTTCCATGCCATTTCCTCGCGCGACAAGCAATGTTGCAATCGTGCCGTGAAGCAGAAAAACCCGCGCAGCGTGTGGGCCGCGTGGGCCGGATTATAAAGCGAAATTGCGAGATGAGAGAAGACGTCGGCTGGACGATCAGGCCCGCCGCGCGAGTTTCCGCCGCATGAGGAGCATGCCAACGACGGCCAGCGACATCAGGCAGTACGAGCTGGGCTCGGGAACCCAGACGAATGCCCCGTCGATCGTGTTGCCTGGCGACTGGTAGGAAGTGAGGTTGGTATTGCTGACCAGGTTCACGAAGTCGGCGCTCGGGTCATTCTGCAGGCTGTTGCCCGGATTGTTCGTGTCGAAATAAAGCGGGTAAATGCCGATCGGGGTGTTCGCCGGAATGGTGTAGTAAACCTGCTCCAAGCTGTACACCTGACCCGCAACCAAGGTGATGGTGCCGGTG
>DATJTR010000763.1:0-6932 GCA_035503215.1 Pirellulales bacterium | reverse complement strand
GCTCAGTCCCGCTGGTGCATTATAGGCGCCGCGAGGCAAGCGGCGGTATCCGGATCGACTTCGGAACCTGCTTCGGGCAGTGGATCGTCGCCCCAGCGGTTTGCAAGCGGCACACGGATCTGCCTACAATTCGCCTTTTACGGCCGAAAACCGCCCGTTCTTCTGGGCGGCCAGGCAAACGCACTCCACGGTGGGACACATCATGCACGAATACGTTCTGTCGGTTTTCGCCAACAATTTGGCAACGGCCAAAAAACTGGTCGCCGATCTGTCGGACGATCAAATGGCCGCCCAGCCAGTGCCGGGCAAGGTGATGAATCACGCCGCATTCATTCTGGGACACCTTGCCTGGACTAGCGATGTGGGGGTGAAACTGCTGCACGATTCGGTCCCGGCGGCCGCGGCGTTGGGAGTCGCGCCGTGGAACGACGAGGGTTGGAAGGAATTGTTCGCGATGAACGCTCAACCGCAGTTGGATGGCTCGAAGTATCCATCCAAGGAGAAACTGCTCGCCGCGCTCGAAGATGGCCACCACCGCTTTGCGAAGGCGCTGTACGGCGTGACGCCCGAGATTCTGGCGCAGCCGGCGCCGGAGCGCGTGCGCAGTCGATTCCCTAGCTTGGGCCACCTGTTGATCGCGCTGCTCACCTCGCATGAAGCGACGCACTTGGGGCAATTGTCGGCGTGGCGGCGAGCGTTGGGATTGCCGCCGGTCTAGATGCCTGGTCGAGTGCTGCCGTTGCTTGCGCGGGCCGACGATTCTTGCTCGAGGGCCGCTTCGCCGGCGGCAAGGCAGGCCAGAATCTGTTCGACGTCGTAGACGCATCCGCCCCAGGTACCGCCGCTGGCACGCTGCAGCGCCGCCCACAGGCGCGTGTCGGCAGGCAACGCCGGATCGGCCGAAAGATCGGCACGTTGCGAACGCGCCGCCAACACGCGCTGGCCTTCGGCGGCGCCGAATTCGCCTCTCGCGTCGCCCACCAGGTCGACCGAGCCGATCAGCCCGCGAGTGTCGATGGTGATGCGGATCTGATCGCCATCGACCAGCCGGCCGATCGGGCCGCCGGCCAGGGCTTCGGGTCCGACATGTCCGATGCAGGCCCCGGTGCTGACGCCGGAAAAGCGGGCGTCAGTGACCACGGCCACATGCCGGCCGAATTCCAGATAGCGGAGGGCGGACGTGATTTGATAGATCTCTTCCATGCCCGAACCGAGCGGCCCGCGACCAGCCAGCACGAGCACGTCGCCCGGTCGGATCGGACGGTCGGTTTGCCCTTTGATGGCCGCCACCGCATCCCGCTCGCGGATGAAGACGCGGGCCGGGCCGGTGTGGCGATAAACGCCGTCCGCGTCGATCACCTTTGGGTCGATGGCTGTGCTTTTGATGACGGCACCTTCCGGGGCCAAATTGCCGCGCGGAAAACACATCGTGCTGGTCAGCCCGGCCGCCCGCGCACGCTCGGGGGAATAGATGACCCGATCGGGATCAACGCCGTCGCTCTCCGCGAGCCGGCGGCGGAGCGCCTGGCGTCGCTCGCTCTGTTCCCACCAATCGAGCGTTTCGGCCAACGTGCAGCCGGCCACGGTCAGCACGTCGAGGTCCAAGAGACCTGCATCGCGCAGGTGGAGCATGACTTCGGGCACGCCGCCGGCCAGAAACAGCCGCACGGTCGGATGGCCCACGGGCCCGTTGGGCAAGGTGTCGACCAGGCGCGGCACGCTGCGATTCGTGGCCAGCCAATCGTCAAGCGTGGGCCGCCGCAGGCCGGCTGCGTGCACCACGGCCGGCACGTGCAGTAAGAGGTTCGTGGAACCGCCGCAGGCGGCATGCACCGCCAGCGCATTGCGGATCGAACCATTGGTCAGGATGTCGCGAAGCCGTAGCTTGCGCTCGGAAAGATGCAAAAGCGCGCGGGCGCTCCGGCGGGCCATGTCGAGCCAGATGGGCTGGCCACTGGGAGCAAGCGCCGAATGGGGCAACGCCAGGCCGAGCGCCTCGGCCACCACCTGACTCGTGGCAGCCGTGCCGAGAAATTGACAGCCACCCCCCGGCGAGCCGCAAGCCCGGCAGCCCAATTCCGCAGCAGCTTCGAGCGTCACTTCGCCATGGGCGTAGCGAGCGCCCAGCGATTGGACCCGGCCCGCATCTTCGGCGTTTTCGGCCGGCAGAGTCACGCCGCCGGGGACGAGCACGCTGGGCAAATCGACCATGCCGGCCAGGGCGAGCATCATGGCCGGCAGCCCCTTGTCGCAAGTCGCCACGCCCAATATACCGCGCCGGCGAGGGAGCGAGCGGATCAACCGACGCAAGACCACAGCGGCGTCGTTGCGATAAGGCAAGCTGTCGAACATGCCGGTCGTCCCTTGCGTCCGACCGTCGCACGGATCGGTCACGCTGCCGGCGAACGGCACGGCTCCCAGGCGTTTCAGTTCTTCGGCCGCGGCGCGCACCAGCAGCCCAACTTCCCAGTGGCCGGTGTGATAACCCAAGGCGATGGGACGGCCGTCTTCGTCGCGCAGACCTCCGGCAGTGCTGAGCACCAAGAATTGCGGGCCGAGCATTTCGCCGGGGGGCCAGCCCATGCCGGCGTTCTGCGTCAGGCCGAATAAATCGCCGCTCGGCCAGGTACGCAGCATTTCGTCGTCGAGCGGCAGCGAACCGGGAGGGCCTGCGGCTCGTGTGATCACCTGAAACAATCGCGGATCGGCAGAATCGAGAACTTCGGCGACGCCGGCAGATAACTTGGACATTTCGGTTTTTCTTCCGCAGGAGAGCGAGTCGAGCAATCCTCATTGTTCGAAGCGGGATAACGCCGTGCAATCCCTGGCGGATGACAAACGGCCAGCCCGCGGGCCCCTACCCTGCTCCGTGGAGGACGGCTACGATCGGATGTTTTGGTTCGCGACGGCGCGCATCGCACGTCGGGCGACCGACCGAACCGTCGCTGCACACTTTTGCCGCTCCCCCCTGTCATGGCTCATGGATTGAATCCTGCGCAGCGCGAAGCCGTCAACACCCTGCGCGGCCCGCTGCTGGTGCTGGCCGGTGCCGGCACCGGCAAAACCCGGGTGGTGACCTATCGAATTGCCGAGCTGATCCGCCGCGGCACGCCGGCCAACCGCATTCTGGCCGTGACGTTCACCAACAAGGCGGCCAAGGAGATGCAGCAGCGCTCGGCCGAACTGTTGGGCAAGCGGCCGCCGACCAAACCCGAGATTTCGACGTTCCACTCGCTCTGCGTGCGGATTCTCAGGCGCCATGCGACGCGGCTGGGTTATCCAGAAAAATTCGCCATCTACGATCGCGGCGACCAGGAGGGAGTGGCCCGGCAGGCGTTGCGCGAGATTCAAGTAGCCGAAGCGATGCTTCGGCCTGGGGACCTCTTGTATCAGATCAGCCGCTGGAAATCGCTCGGCGTTCGGCCCGACCAGGCGGGCGGGACGGCCGGGAGCGACCGCGAGCATTTGGCGGCCGCGGCCTATCGGCGTTATCAAAACGCGCTCAAGGCGGCCGGCGCCGTCGATTTCGACGATTTGCTGCTGTGCACCGAAGATCTGTTTGCCCGCTTCGCGGACGTCCGCGCGACCGAGGCGGGCCGTTTTCAGCATCTGTTGGTCGACGAATATCAGGACACGAACGGCAGCCAGTATCGCATCGTGCGGCACCTGGCCGGCGAGCATCGCAATTTGTGCGTCGTGGGGGACGACGACCAGTCGATCTATGGCTGGCGGGGTGCCGAGGTGACCCACATCCTGCGCTTCAAAAACGATTGGCCCGAGGCCAAAATCGTGCGGTTGGAAGATAATTATCGCTCGACCGACGCCATCCTGACGTTGGCCAACCGGCTGATCGAATTCAACAGCCAGCGGCATGCCAAGACTTTGCGAGCGGCACGGCCGGGGGGCGAGCGACCCAAGATCGTGCAATCGCCCGACGAAACCGCCGAAGCACGCGAAGTGGTGGAGGACATTCGCCGGCGGGTGGGGATTGACGGCAGCGAACCGCGTGACTTCGCGATCCTGTTCCGCACCAACGAGCAGCCGCGGCCGTTCGAGCTGGAGCTGCGGCGGCTTAAACTGCCCTATGTCCTCGTGGGCGGCATGTCGTTTTACGACCGCAAGGAAGTCCGCGATATCCTGGCCTATCTGAAGGTGTTGGCGAATCCCGACGACGAGGTTTCGCTACTCCGCATCATCAATGTGCCGGCGCGCGGCGTGGGGCAGGGTGCCGTCGAGAAACTGATGGCCCGGGCAATCGCGGCGAAAAAACCGGTGTGGCGAATCGTCGAGGAGGTCCGGCCCGGCGATGGCGATCTTTCCCCCTCGGCGGTTGCGGGCCTGACGGCGCTACGCGATTTGATCGAGGCGCACCGCAAACTCGCCGACAAGGGTTCGCTGCTCGATGTCGCGTCGCGGCTCATTCAGCGGATCGGCTATCAAAACGAGCTCGCTCGGCTATATAAGGAAGCGGCCAACCAACAAGCTCGCTGGAACGCGGTGGAAGAAGTGATCAACTCGTTGGCGGCCTATGAAAAGCGGGCGGCACGCCCCACGTTCGCGGGTTTTCTGGAAGAAGTCGTGCTAGGCGACCGCGACGACGAGCCGGACAAGGATGCCCAGCTCGCTCGCAACGCGATCGCGCTCATGACGCTGCACAGCGCCAAGGGGCTGGAGTTCCCGCAGGTCTATCTGGTGGGAATGGAAGAGGGGCTGTTGCCGCATCACCGATCGGTGGCGGCCGATGGGGCCGCAATCGATGAAGAGCGGCGGCTGTGCTACGTCGGCATCACCCGGGCGCAGGACCGGCTGACGATGAGCCTGGCACTCACGCGAATGAAATGGGGCAAGCCACGGCCGACGCTGCCGAGCCGGTTCTTGTTCGAAGTGACCGGGGAAGCCGAAAAGGCACGAGCCGTGGCCCAGGGGCGTCTGGGCAGCGCGTCGACCGGCACGACGACGAGCAATAGGAAAGGTTCTGGGACGCCGGCCAGATCGAAGGGTCGAGCGAAGAAACTCCCATAGGGCCAATGGCTTTCGAGAATCGGGCGGCACCGCGTAATTTGCCGGCAACCGTCGAAACGGCGGGCGATGGGCATTATAATTGGGGTTTATAATGAGATTCCTACAGCCCGAGGCGCCCCTATCTTCACGCGCTTCGCGAAGCGCCCCGGCTTCAATTGGGGTAGCGCTTCGTTTTGGGCTAGGATCGAATGAGTCGAAGTCCGCGTCGAGCAAGACCGGATGTCTACCGATGGTTGATCAATCGAGGTATGCGCGATGAGTTCGCGTCGGTGTTTGGGAGGCGTCCCACTCTCGTTCATCTTGTTGGGCCAGATTGCGCTCGCCGTGGCGGCTTGCCAGGCAGTTTGCCCGTCGGAGCTGTTCGCCGACGACGAGGCACAGCCGCCTGGAAAATGGGCTTTGCTGATCGGTGTCGACCAGTATATGAATCTCCCGGGCTTGAAGCTGGCCGGCGCCGATGCGCGCGACCTGGCTGCCCGGCTGGTGACGGTCGGTTTTGCAGCCGATCAGGTGTTCGTACTGCGTGACGACGCCGACAAGGATCTTCTGCCGACCAAGGACAACATCGAGCGGCAATTGAAATTGCTTCTCGATCCCGAGGAGGGGCTGGTCAAAAAAGGCGATCTGGTGATCGTTAGCTTCAGCGGGCACGGCATGTCCAAAGATCGAAAAAGCTATCTTTGTCCGACCGAGGCCAACAGGAAAGATCCAGCCGGAACCATGATCCGGCTGGAGAACCTTTATCGGCAAATCGCTGGCAGCCGGGCCGAATACAAGTTGCTGGTGGTCGATGCCTACCGCGGCGACTCGACGACGGCCCCTGCGGAAAGCACGATGCCACTCAGCTTTTTCAATTCGCTGCGCAAGGTGCCCCACGGATTGATGCTGCTCAGCAGTTGTGGCCCCGGCCAAAGGGCCTTCGACGCCCCGGCCCTGAAGCACAGCGTATTCATGTCCTACATGATCGCCGGACTATCGAGCAAGGCCGCCCGCGGCGATGGGGCGTTAACGCTCATGGGCCTCTATTCGATCGTCGGTCCGCTGACCAGAAAACATACGCTGAAAGAGTTCAAGACGTTGCAGTACCCGGTGCTCGAAGGAAAGACCGACGGGGTCTTCGAGCTCGCAAGATTCGATCGCGAGCCACCCAAGGAGACCAAGCCGGCCAAGCAGAAGAGCAAGACTGGAAAGGTCGCTGACAATAATACGATCACCAACTCGATCGGGATGAAGCTGACCTTGATTCCGGCCGGGGAGTTCATGATGGGATCGCCCGAAACGGAATTTGGCGCCGCACTCAACCACGAGTTCGGCGAAGCGCTCCACCGCGTACGCATCACGCGGCCGTTTTACATGGGCGTTCATGAAGTGACCCAGGCACAATATCAGACGATCATGGGAAACAATCCGAGCGAGTTTTCCACGATCGGGGCCAAGAAATCGATGGTGGGCGGACTCGACACCAGCCGTTTCCCGGTCGAGAGCGTGTCGACCGCTGATGCGCAGGAATTCTGCCGGCGCCTCGAGGAGAAAGAAGGGAAACACTACCGACTGCCAACCGAAGCGGAGTGGGAATATGCGTGCCGTGCCGGGACCAGCGGCCCCTTTTCGTTTGGCGCCACATGCAACGGCAACGAAGCGAATCTGAATGGCACCGCCCCCTATGGCAAGACACCGAGAGGGCCATACCTCGATCGCCCGACGAAAGTCGGCTCGTACTCTCCTAATGCGTTTGGGCTCTACGACATGCACGGCAACGTATGGGAGCTGTGTTCGGATTGGTATTTTAGCGACTTCGATAACGTTCCGGTGGCGGACGATCCCACGGGCCCGCCCTCGGGCACTCACCGTGTAAGCCGTGGCGGAGGCTGGCTGACGGATCCGGCGAACGGGCGGTCGGCCAGCCGCTT
>DATJTR010000762.1:0-2062 GCA_035503215.1 Pirellulales bacterium | reverse complement strand
GGGACGTGCGCGTTGGAGACCACGTCGATAAGGGGCAACGGCTGGCAACCGTCCGGAATAACCGGCTTGCCCGTGAGGTGAAAAAATTTCGCGATGCGGAGCAGCGACTGAAACTGGATGAAAAAACCCTTGAAAGGCTGAAGGCACTCCTCCCGACCGGCAAGGTCGAGGAGAGGCGGGTCGATAGCTGGGCCGAGGTGGTCCGGAGCAGCAAAAACGCCGTCCTCACGGCCCAACGGGACGTCCTCGCCACCTACATCAAGCTGCGCGAAACGGCCGAGGAGGAGCGAGACGTGATCAAATCGGTCGACCCGCAGGCCATCCTGGAGACGCATGGCAAACTCGAGGACGCCGCCTGTTTCGAGATCTTGGCACCGGTCGCGGGCACCCTGCTCCAATTGCCACAGCTCAAAGGCTGGGCCGGCGGTCAACTCTTCGTAATCGCCGACCTGACGAGTGCGCAAGTCTGGGCCAATGCCCCCGAAGCCGAAGTGTCGGCGATCGAAGGCATCCCGGCCGACCAGCGGAATTGGACGATCGCGCTGGCCACCAACCCGGGCGCCACGAGTGCGGGCAAGTTCCTTTCGATCGGCAAACGCGTCAACCCAGCTGACCATACGGTGTTGGTCGGCGGCATGGTCGACAATTCGAACAACACATTGCGCGCCGGACAGTTCGTCATCGCCACCATCGCCATTCCCGGGCGGCTGGCCCTGCCCGCTGCCGCGGTGGTCGAGAAAGAGGGCGCCGCGCAAGTCTTGGTCGAAGTCGCAGCCCAGCCTCCCACGTTCCGCTGGCAAAAGGTGGAAGTCCTCAAACGCTCCGACGACAGCATCGTCTGCCGTCCGATCGCCGATCCCGCTGCCGACAAAGCTGACGCGGACAAAGCCGAGGGCGAACTCTTCCACGCCGGCACGCGCGTCGTCGTCTGGGGCGATCCGCAGCCGGCCAGCCCGGCACCGGAGACGCCGAAACCCGCCGACGAACAACAAAGTTCGGAGTCACTCTCCCGCGTTCAGGCCACGCGGCTTCTGGCGGCCCTGGCCGACGACCACGGCTACGGCCTGGCCCCGGATCAGGCAGTGCGCCGCGTGCCCCCACCCTTTGCCGACATTCGCATGGAGTGGTACCGCGTCGGCAATCCGGACCAGTCGAAGCTCGAACCCGACGGCCCGGCCGCCATGACCTTTCACTGGCGGAACGAAGAGCTGACGGGGTGGGGGATGACGTTTTGCAGTTGCCCCGGCTACAGCCTCGCCGACGTGCTCGACTCGCTGCTCGGAATCAAGCATCAAACGATCGACGCGCCCGACGAGCTGCTCACCAAGCACCTGGCAGGCGATTGGGTCGTGCGGCCCGACGCGCCCGCGGAGCAAGTGCTCGCGCAATTGGAAACGATCTTGCGCGAGGAGCTGGCCCTCCCCATCAAACTGGAATTCCGTCAGATCGAGCGGCCGGTCTACGTGGCCGTTGGGACCTATCGCTACCAGCCGATCCCCCAGCGGGCAGCGGCCGGCCGCACGAACGACACGATTGAGGTCTTTGCCAAGCACCTTCACGAGAACGGGGGCGGATCGGGCAACTTCGACGAAATGCTGAACTGGATCGGCGATTGGATCGGCACGCCGATCGTGTCCGAAGCGGCCGAGCCCCATCCCAAAACCATCACCTGGCTTCTGCACGCCCGTTCGCCATTCACGGCCCAGATGCAGGCCGAGGATCACGACCCCGAGGCGGTGCTGGCCAACATCGCCGCCCAGACCGGCCTTACGTTCCAGCGGCAAACGCGCCCGGTCAAAACCCTCGTCGTCCGCGAGGCGAAATAGCGCCGCCGAAAGCGAATCTGCCCCGCGCACCGGCCCCCCGGCAGGATTTTCGTGACCCGCTGGCGGCGGGCGGCAACCAACGGCGCAGCGCGATTTCGTCGAACGATGCCGCGATTCGGGGTAAAATCCATGCTGGCTGCAAGCGAAAGGCGATTGGTGATGCCGCTGATCCACGACCACGAAACGCTCGGCACCCGCCTGCTCGCCGAGCTGGCCCGGCGGCGTGTCACCGGCGC
>DATJTR010000761.1:0-10550 GCA_035503215.1 Pirellulales bacterium | reverse complement strand
CTTGCCGGAGAGGCCGCGGCTCTCGGCAACACTGCAGGCAGCAGTCACGACTGGTTCCACCGCTGGATTCTTTTTGGGCTATTTCCCTATCCCGACCGGATGCGCAAATCGCTCGTCTGGGCCCGGCTGGCCCAGCGGCTGGGAATCGATCGAGTTGTCGAGACGTTGGGTCTGACGCGGCTGTTGCCCGACCGGCTGCGCCGCTTGACACGGATGTTGCCGCCATTGGCCAAGGCCGAGCCGGCGCTGCCCCGCGTGTTGCCGGCAATCGGCCGGCGGCGTGCCCGCGTGGCCTTGTTCACCGGTTGCGTAGCGGATGCGATCTTTCGGCACACCCACTGGGCGACTGCACGCGTCCTGCAGGCCAACGGATGCGACGTCGTGTTGCCCGAGGGGCAGGTTTGCTGCGGGGCGATCCACTTTCACGGCGGTGCCGCCGAGCCGGCCAGGGAATTCGCCGACGCCAATGTCGCCGCCTTCGACCGCGAAGCGTGGGATGCGATCATCGTGAACGTGGCCGGCTGCGGTGCGATGCTCAAAGACTATGGCCATAACTGGCACGACGACCGGCAAGCGGACCGGCAGAAATTTGCCGGCCAGGTCCGCGACGTCCACGAATTTCTCGACGATCTCGGCCTGGTGCCACCGCATGGCGAAATACCGCTGGTCGCCACCTATCACGATGCCTGCCATCTGGCCCACGCGCAAAGAATTCGCGAAGCTCCGCGCCGCCTGCTCGCCCAAATTCCCGGCCTCACTCTGCGTCCGCTTCCCGAAACCGAAGTGTGCTGTGGCGCCGCCGGAACCTACAACCTGACCGAGCCGGAAATGTCGGGCCGTCTCAGTCGCCGCAAAATGGCAAATATTCTCTCGACCGGCGCCGACGCCGTCATCACGGCCAACGCCGGCTGCCTGTTGCAGATCGCCCGCCAGGCTCGCGACGACGGCCAGCGGCTGTGGATCGGCCATCCCATGGATTTGCTTGACATGAGCTATCAGGGCAAACAGCCGCAGCGCTAATCGTTGTGGTGCCAGGCCGGCCCGTGTTGGCTTTGCCTTTTTTCGTCGCCGCGCGAGCCTTGCGCGTTCCCTGCGTGTCCTGTGCGCCGTCGGACTGGTGAGCGCAGGCGTCGATTGCTACGATCAATCGCAGGCATGCGCGGCGGCCCTGCCAACCGCTGCGCTCCGAAAGCGGAGGTCGCGTTTCGCATGGTGGAACTGGGCGTCAACATCGATCACGTGGCGACCGTGCGCGAAGCGCGGCGAACGAACGAGCCCGATCCGGTTTGGGCCGCCACGCTGGCCCAACTCGGCGGAGCCGATGGCATCACGCTGCACTTGCGCGAAGACCGCCGGCACATCCAAGACCGCGATTTGCGCATCCTGCGGGAAACCGTCACGGTCAAACTCAATTTGGAGCTGGCCTGCAACGAGGACGTGCTCAAAATCGCCTGCGCGACCCGCCCCGATCAGGCCACGCTCGTTCCCGAGCGACGCGAAGAGGTAACGACCGAGGGCGGCTTGATGCTCGGCGAGCGGAAGAAGATTGCCGCGGCCATCCGCCTCCTTAAGGACGCTGGCATCAAAGTCAGCCTGTTTCTCGATCCCGATCCGGCCGCCATCGATGCCGCCGTGGAGCTCGCGGCCGACGCCGTTGAATTACACACGGGCCAGTACGCTCTGGCCACCGAGGCGGCGCAGCAAGCCGCCGAGCTGGCTCGGCTGGTCGACGCCGGCCACCGGGTAGTTGCCGCCCGCCTGGCGCTGCACGCCGGCCACGGCCTGACCTACCGCAACGTGCGGCCGATCGCCGCGATTTCCGACATGGGCGAGTTGAACATCGGCCACAGCATCGTCGCTCGAGCGATCATGGTCGGCTTCGAGCAGGCGGTGCGGGAAATGAAGAAGCTCATTTCCTAAGCTGGTGCGCGATTCCGCATTATTTTTTGCTTTGCAAGGTTTTTCGCGCTTGACGACACGTTGTCACACTCGCGCTGCCGGCTTTTTTCCGCGCGCGGCGGCTGCCCACCACGCGCCGCCAATTGCAGGCCGGCGCTGGCTGTCCTATGATGCCCGCTGGCCTTTGACACGTGCCCTCCTGGCGGGCAAGGCGGGTCGGGGATTGACGCTGTTTTCACGTTTGCCTTTGCCATGGGTCGAAACTTCATGAGCACCCGAGCGGAAGCTTTTGCCGGCCTGTCGGTCGCCATCACCACCCCGTTCAAGGACGGCCAGGTCGACTATGCCACGCTGCGCCGGCAGATCGAATTTCAAGTCGAGGCAGGCACGACTTGTATCGTCCCCGTCGGCACCACCGGCGAATCGCCGACGCTCAACCACGAAGAACACGAGCGAGTGATCGCCGCCACCGTCGAATACACGGCCGGCCGGGCCAAGGTGATGCCGGGCACCGGCTCGAACAGTACCGCCGAGGCGCTTCGCCTGACGGTGGCTGCTCAGCGGGCCGGCGCCGATGCGGCCCTGGTCGTTGGACCCTATTACAACAAGCCGACTCAAGAAGGCTTCTATCAACATTTTCGCGCCCTGGCCGAGGCGGTCGACCTGCCGATTTGCGTCTACAACATTCCGGGGCGGACGGGCAAGAACATCGAGCCCGAAACAATCGCCCGCATGGCCGAGCTGAAGAACATCGCCATGGTCAAAGAAGCCACCGGCTCGCTCGATCAGGCTTCGCAGATCCTGGCCCTGACCGATCTGACCGTGCTCAGCGGCGACGACAGCTTGACGCTGCCGTTGTTGTCGATCGGTGGCCGCGGGGTGATCTCGGTGGTCGGCAATATCGTGCCCCGCGACATGATTGCCCTGGTCAAGGCGTTCGACGCGGGCGATTTGGCCGCCGCCCAAGGCTGGCATCGCAAGTTGTTTCCGCTCTGCCGCGACATGCTCGGCCTGGCCACGAACCCAATCCCCATCAAGGCCGCCATGCGGCTGTTGGGGCGCGACAGTGGCGAACTGCGAATGCCGATGACCCCGCTCGACGCGGCGGCCGAAGGACGGCTGCGCCAAACGCTCAGCCGCTACGGGCTGTTGTGATCGACGGCGGCGCGATTCGCCACGGTGCCGGCGCGAAACGAACAAATTCTCGGTCCAGGCAAAACGCTTCGCTGAGCACTGCCACTCGGGCAGGCCAGCAAGGTACGATGGAAGTGGAGCGGCCTCGGGACAGCACCCGAGGCGATTACCCCGCGGTGATGGCGGCAGCCCCGGGAGCATGCCAGGGACCAGCCAGATGTCAGTGACGCACGCTTGGACCACGTACAAAGAAAAAGTTCGCCATCTCTCCGGACAGATCGTCGACGCCCAGCGGCCGATTCGCGTCCGCGAAGCAATCAAGTGGGATGACTCGGTCGAGCAGGCGTTCCTGGCCGCTAAGTGCCGGCAACTTCCGAAAGTCGGGCACGAGTATTACGCCGAGGGGCGTCCGCTCCCGTTTGTCGTGGCTGACAAGCTGGCCGAGTTCCGGCGCATCGAGCAGCAGATCACCGACATGCTCGGCGCCGACGACGCGATCGGCAAGATCCTGCTCCGCAACTGCGGTCAATATTCGGCGGTGCTGCGGATGCTCGAAGCCCGCGGCACGCCGGAATTTTATCACATTTCTCGCGAGCTTTACGGCAGCCCGAAAGACACGTTTCCCGGCGACACGACCACGCTCCGCGAACTGGGACTTTTGCTTTACGAGATTCTCACTGGCATACCCGAGGACGGCCTGGGCGCCGTGCACCACAAGACCTTGTCGGCCGAGGAGGTCGTTGACCGACTGAACGCCAAATTCGGCGGCTATTTCCACGACAACCAGGTCCACGTGAAGCTCGACGACGGCATTCTCTCCGACGCGGCGGCCGGCGCCGACTATGTAAAGATCAAACGTGGCGCGATGTTCTCCGAGCGCGAGGTCGACCTGCTCGAAGTCCACGAAGGCTGGGTCCACGTCGGCAGCAGCTTGAACGGCGCCCGCCAGCACGTGGCCAGTTGGCTCGCCAAGGGCCCCCCCTGTACGCTGGCGATTCAAGAAGGGTTGGCCGCGATCGTCGAAGTGATCACCTTCAACGCCACCCCTGCCCGCACCAAGATGCTCGTCAACCGCATCCTGGCCTGCGACAAGGTGGAAGACGGGGCCGACTTTCTCGACATATTCGAGTTCTATCGGGCCGAGGGCTACGACGAACATTCCGCGTACACCTATGCCCAGCGCGTCTTCCGCGGCGGCGTCGTCAGCGGCGGAGCCTGCTTCACCAAAGACATTTGCTACACGAAGGGCTTCGTGCTGATCTATAATTTCCTCCGCACGGCGATCCGGTTTGGACGCCCCGACCTGATTCCGCTCTTGTTCGTCGGCAAGGTCACGCTCGAAGAACTGCCAATCCTCTGCCGCAAGGCCCGCGAAGGCGTCGTTGACCCTCCCTTGTATCTTCCGCCGCAATTCCGCGACCTGAATGGCCTGGCCATGTGGATGGCCTACTCGAACTTTTTCAACCGGGTCAATTTGTCCTCAATCCAAGAATATTACCGCAGTTGGCTGTGCGCCTGACCGCCGACTGTCCCATCTCCCTCGCCTTCGCGAGCGCCATCACAGCTCGCGCGGCGGCACTCGCAAAACCCAAGAACGGCTTCGCATGACGCTGGCATTGGCCGACATCGTGGCGGCGCATCGCCGCATTGCCGACGGGATCTATCTCTCCCCGTGCCCCGAGTCGATTCCCCTCTCGGAAATCACGGGAGTGCGGGCTCTTTGCAAGCTCGACTATTTGCAGCGGACCGGCAGTTTCAAGGAACGAGGCGCCCGCAACGCCCTCATGCAGCTCGCTCCCGAGCAGCGGGCCGCGGGCGTCGTCGCCGCATCGGCCGGCAACCACGCCCTGGGCCTGGCTTATCATGGGAATTTGCTCGGCATTCCTGTGACGGTCGTCATGCCCAAATTCGCCCCGCTGGTGAAGATCACCACCTGCCGCCGGCTGGGGGCCACGGTGATTCTGCACGGCGATCTGTTTGCCGAAGCGCGCAACGAAGCGGGCCGCCTGGCTCATCATCGCCAATTGAGCTATGTCCACGGCTTCGACGATCCCGCGATCATTGCCGGCCAGGGAACGATGGGGCTCGAAATCCTGCAGCAGGTTCCCGACGTCGAGGCCATCGTCGTGCCGGTCGGCGGGGCCGGGCTGATTGCCGGCGTCTCGCTGGCCGTCAAATCGCTCCGCCCGGAGGTGCTCGTCGTTGGTGTCGAAGCGGCCCGCGCCCCCAGCTTCACCGCGGCGCTCGCCGCGGGCCAGCCTGTTGATTCGCCGGTGCAGCCTACCTTGGCCGATGGGTTGGCCGTCGGCCGCGTGGGTCAGTTGGCGTTCGAGATTTCCCGCCCTCGTGTCGATCGGGTCGTGACGGTTAGTGAAGAAGAATTGTCGCTCGCCGTGCTCCGCCTGGTCGAATTGGAAAAAAGCGTGGTCGAGGGGGCGGGCGCTGCGGCGCTGGCGGCGGTCATGGCGGGCAAACTTCCCCTGCTCGCCGGCAAGCGGACCGTGCTGATCCTGTCGGGCGGAAACATCGATCCGATGATTCTGAGCCGAGTGATCGAAAAAGGCCTGGTGGCCGATGGGCGGTTGTGCCGCTTCACGGCCGTCATCAGCGATCGCCCTGGCGGCCTGGCCCATCTCGCGCAACTCATCGCGCAAACCGGCGCGAGCGTCAAAGACGTCGCTCACGATCGCGCGTTTTCGGGCCCCGACGTGGCCGCGGCGCACGTGCTCTGCACCGTCGAAACGGCCGATCGCGAGCACATCGCCCGGCTCTACCGGCTGCTCGCGGACGAAGGAATCGAAATCGTTCCCGCACCGGTCAACACGCCGGCAAACTGAACTCAAGCTCCCGTGGGGCGTGACCGCGAACCCCACAGCCTTGCGCAGTGTCGCATGTTGGCCGTAAGCGTGCGCGCGGTTCCGGTGCCCCCAACGGCAAGCTGCGGCCCGCCCATGCGTGGCGACCCGGCGGGGGGAAGGGTATACTGCCCGGCGGCGCTTGCGAACTTGAGACGAGGCAACGGCAGGCGCCTCGGATAGATATATTTCGGCCAGTGGCAGTGCAGCTATGGTTCGTGTAGCAATTCTCGGCGCAACAGGTTACACGGCGCTCGAGCTGATCAAGATTCTCTTGCGGCATCCGGAAGCCAAAATCACCACGCTGACCAGCCGCAGCGAGGGGAATCCGCCGGTCGCATCGATCCATCCCCAACTGACCGGCCGCATCGACCTGGCCCTGGAAGATTTGGGGCCGGTGGCGGTCGCCGGTCGAGCCGATTGCGTGTTTTGCTGCCTCCCCCACATGGCGGCGGCGGCCGTCGTGCCCCAGCTCTTGGCGGCGAAAACGCGCGTGGTCGATCTCAGTGCCGATTACCGCCTCAGTTCGCCCCAGGTTTTCGAGCAATGGTACGGCGAGAAACACGCCGATCCGGACCGGCTCGGCAAAGTTGTGTACGGCCTGCCGGAGCTGTTTCGCGAGCAGATTCGCACGGCTCCGCTCGTTGCCAACCCGGGCTGTTATCCGACCAGCGCGATCTTGGCCTTGGCCCCATTCGTGAAGCGGGGGCTCGTCGATCCGCACTCGATCATCGTCGATTCGAAAAGCGGCGTCTCCGGCGCTGGCCGCACGCCGAAAATGACGACCCATTTTCCCGAGTGCAACGAGAGCATTTCGGCCTACAACGTCGGCCGGCATCGCCATACTCCCGAGATCGAAGAAGTGCTCAACGCCGCCACGGGGCGCGACATCCGCGTCGTCTTCACCCCGCATCTGGTGCCGATGGATCGCGGCATCCTATCAACGATCTACGCGCAGCCCGTCGGCGATTTGGCCGAAGAACAAGCGCTCGACGTCCTGCGCGAGTTTTACGCCGGGGAGCACTTCGTGCAGATCGTCGATCATCTACCCGGCACCAAGGACACCAGCGACACGAATTTTTGCCACATCACCGCCCGCATGGTGCGGGGCCGGCTGATCCTGATCAGTTGCCTCGACAACTTGATCAAAGGTGCGTCGGGTGCCGCGGCGCAGAATTTCAATTTGATGTTTGGTTTTCCGGAGAAGACCGCCCTGTGAACACATCGCAGTCAGCCGCAGCACACGCGCCCCAGCCGAACTCGGCCGCCAGTCAAACGATTGGTTTGCCGCAAGGCTTTCGGGCCGCCGGAGTTTATAGCGGCGTAAAGCGGAACACGTCGAAACTGGACCTTTCGCTGATCCTTTCCGATCGACCGGCCGTGGCCGCGGGCGTCTACACGCAAAACCGAGTCTTTGCCGCTCCGGTCGCCTTGGATCGCGCCCGCACCCCAGCGGCCGACATGCGGGCGATCGTCATCAACTCAGGCAATGCCAATGCTTGCACCGGCCAACGCGGCCTGGACGATGCGCACGAAATGGCCCGCCTGGCCGCTGCCGCCTGCGGAGTCGCACCGACCAGCGTGCTCGTCCTTTCGACGGGCATCATCGGCCATTTCTTGCCAATGGACAAAATCTCAACCGGGATTGCCGCGGCCGCCAAGGAATTGTCGACCGACGACGACTCGTTGGTGGCCGCCGCCCGCGGGATGTTGACGACCGACACGGTTCATAAGCTGATCGGTGGCACGCTCCGACTGGAGGGGCGCACGGTGCACATCACAGGCATGGCCAAAGGTGCGGCCATGATCGGGCCGAACATGGCCACGATGCTTGGCGTGATGCTCACCGACGCCCCGCTCGATGTCGCCACGGCCCAGCGTCTGTTGGCCGAGGGGGCCGATCGCACCTTCAACTGCATCAGCGTCGACGGCCACATGAGCACGAACGACACGGTGTTGCTGCTGGCCAACGGTGCCGCCGGCGGCCCGCCATTGGCCGGAGCCGAACTGGAACAATTCCGCATTGCTTTCGAGGCCACCGCCGGCGAGCTTGCCAAGGCGATTCCTAGAGATGGCGAGGGGGCCACGCATTTGATCACCGTCGATGTCACCGGCTGCGCCAGCGAAGCGGCCGCTCGCCAGATTGCCCGCTGCGTCGCCGACAGCCCGCTGGTCAAAACGGCCGTCGCCGGCGGCGACCCGAACTGGGGCCGCATCGTCTCGGCGGCCGGCTACGCCGGAGTGCCTTTTGACCCCGCCGGCGTCGATCTGCACGTCAACGGCTTTTTGCTCTACAAGCAAGGAGCACCGGTCGAATTCGATGATCCCTTGGTCTCGAAGTCGATCCGTGAAAACCGCGAGACGAGCGTTGTCCTGCGATTTTCCGAAGGCGACGCCAAAATCCGCTTCTGGACCACCGATCTTACGGCCGAATACGTCCGGCTGAATGCCGACTATCGAACGTAGGTTTTCGGCCGCCAAGTTGGTGAACGACGGGCGCGCGTCAAATCGCACTGCGCAGGCTGACGACTGCCGGCTGGTGGCCGACCATTTCGCGCAGCAGCCGCTGCCAGGCTTGCGGCCCCCCGGGCGTCAATCGTCCCAGCACGCGAGGCGTCCGTGCGCCGCTGATCGCGGTCGGGCAGCCGGGCGTCCCATCGATGTGCCACATGGCGAGCACCGCCGCCACGGCGGCTCCACGCAGGTTCGCCGCGATTCCTAGTTCCGCCTCCGCCACCAGCGGCACTCCCGGCAATTGCTCGCCGAGCAGGCGGACCAAAAGCCCGTTCTGCTGCCCGCCGCCGCTAAGCACCACTTCATCCACAGCCGGAGTGGGGGGCAGCCGATGGCGAATCGTCTCGGCAATTTCGCGGGCGATCCAGTGCGTCGCGGTACAGAGCAGATCGGCGATCGACCAATCCGCGCGCGGTGCGTCGGTGAGGGCCGTGTCGAGCAGGGATCGGACCTTACCCAGCCGCGGCCGCCAGCGCGGGCCCGGCACCAATGTTAGTCCTCCCCGGTTCTGCCAGCGCTCGATCAATGCATCCAAACAACGTCCTTGAACCGCCAGATGCCCGCCATCGTCGAAACGGCGATGGCCGCCGGCCCGGCGGGCGAAACCGTCGAGCAGCCGTAGACCAGGGGCCAGTGTCCAACTTCCGACTCGCTCGGCTCCGCTGGCGTCGCGCGTGGCGGGCAGAAACGACAGACGCACGTCACGCGCCAAATCGATCACGACGCGAGTCTTCGCCGCGTGGTGCAGCAGCAGCCAGTCGGGCAGCGGGTCGAGAGGGCCGCCGGCCCCCTCTTGCGCCAGGTCGCGGCTCGGAAAGGCATCGATGACGTTGACGCCGCTCAAGTCTGCCAGCCGCGCCGCATCGACCGTCGGCAGGTAGCCGATCAATCCGCCACGGCTTCGGCCCCAAATGCCCGGCTCGACGAGGCCGATCGCCAACAGCCGACGCTCCAATTGGGGCCACGGCGCGCACAGTTCGCCAACGAGCGTGGCGCCGACTTCGGCCAGCTCCGCCCCCAGCAGGCTCGCGATTGCCGGCCGGCCGCCTCGGTGCCGGCCGATCGCGCGACCGATGCGGCGCGACATTCCGAGCGACCGATGGCCTATGATCTCGACGCGAGCTTCCAGTCCTCGCCCCACTGTCGCCAACAGCACTCCGCGGACTTGCCGCGAGAAGTGCGAGACCGCCAGTCCGATGAAAAATCGACAGCGGTCCAATCCGCCGCGGGCGAGAAGTGATGAGTGAGCTGGTGGCACGCGGCTTCGATCTCCATTTCCCCAGCCGGGGGCCTATCTCGGCTCGCCAACGCGGTTTGCATCTCTCGGGGAGCCCCATTGGTTTTGATCGGCAAACCGCCGGGGGTGGGACCCGCTTTTGCTTGGTATTGCCGCCCTCTGGGCTGCGTGCCCGCGGCTGCCAAATTGGCACCAATGCTGTGCGCTCCGTCTGCTTGCAGGCAATGCAAACCAGCTGGTTTTGCACGCAAAGCTTTTCTTAGTTAGTGGTTGCGGCGAACCGGGCGAAGGCTGGCACAGGCCTTGCTAATAGGGGCCCCATTGGAAAACTGGCTGCCAATTTCGCTGTCGTGCGCGCGGCCGGCCCTTGCTGTCGGCCTGGCCCAGGCAAAGGGTGCCGACCGCAGTTTGAATCACGAACCGACTCGCGGGCAGAGGCCGTTTCGCTCCCGCACAACGAATCAACTTCTCGCAGTGCAATTAGGAGGACATCCGAGTGGTTAAGCAGATACTCTTTGACGATGAAGCACGGCAAGCTTTGGCTGCCGGCGTATCGAAGCTCGCTCGAGCAGTCCGCAGCACGCTCGGCCCCCGCGGCCGCAATGCCGTGCTCGACAAGGGCTGGGGGTCGCCCAAGGTGACCAAGGACGGCGTGACGGTGGCCGAGAACGTCGAACTCGACGATCCGTATGAAAACCTCGGCGCTCAACTCGTCAAAGAGGTGGCCAGCAAAACGAACGACGTCGCGGGTGACGGCACGACCACTGCCACCGTGCTGGCCGAGGCCATCTTCAAGGAAGGGCTGAAAATGATCGCCGCCGGCGCCGACCCGATGGGCCTGGCCCGGGGCATCGCCAAGGCCACCGAAGCGGTCAGCGCGGCGATCTCGAAGCTGGCCACGCCGATCGACG
>DATJTR010000760.1:0-4296 GCA_035503215.1 Pirellulales bacterium | reverse complement strand
CGCCGGCAGCCGAACAACGTGCCGCGGCTTGAAAGGCAAGTCATTCCCCGGGGCACGCCAGCGCCTCGCCGCCATCCACGAGAATCGAATATTCCCCTGATGCGGTTCCAACCGTTCCTTGCCGAGCTCGTGGCTTTCAGTCGATCGCCGCGCGCGCGGCGATGGCTGGGGATCGCCGGCATGCTCGTTCCCTTTGCGGTAGGGGCACTGCTGGTCTATCAATTGTCGGCCATCGGCTGGCGGGAGATGCTGCGGTCGATCCCCACGTCCCCGGCGTTCTATTTGCTGTTTCTCGTGCAGTACCTGACGCTGCCCGTCTTCGACGCGGCGATCTTCGCTCGCTGCTGGCGCGCTCCCTTCTGGCGGCTGTTGATCCCCGCCAGCCTGAAGCAAGTCTATAACCGGGACGTGGTTGAACTGTCGGGGGAAGCCTATTTCTTCGTATGGTCGACCCGGCGGTTGGCAAAAGATCCAGGCGTGGCTTTGCGGACGATCAAGGACGTCTCGGTCCTGTCGGCGGTTGCCGGCTACGTGATGACGCTCGGGTTGCCGCCGGTTTGCCTGTGGCTGGGGATGCTCGGTCCGCAGGCCGGATTATCTCGGCACGACGCCATGCTAATCGGCTGGGGCGCGCCGCTACTGCTCGCGGCGCTCATTGCCGCTGTCCTGGCGATTTGGCGGAAGATTTTTTTCCTGTCCGGCAAGTCACTGTGCGAAGTGACTGGGTTGCATCTCACACGGTTTGCAATCATGAATGCCGTGACCGTGGCCCAGTGGATGGTAGTGATGCCAGATCAACCGGCGCGCAATTGGTGGACGCTGCTGGCGGTGTCGAACATGATCGGGCGGCTCCCGTCGCTATTGTGCAACAACCTGATCTTCGTTGCCGCGGGAATCGAGATGTCGGCCGGCCTGGCACTGCCGGTGGCGGGGGTGGCCGGAATGTTGCTGACCAACACGGCTTTGGACAAGCTGCTCAATCTGGGCATGTTTCTCAGCACCTGGATTGCCGGCCGCCTGCGGCCCCCATCGCAGCAGTTGGCCGTGGGCATGCCGCCGTTACCACCCGACGACACGGCACGTTCGTCGACGAGCGATCAATCGCACCGCGCGGCCTAACCGCGCCGGCAGGCTCCGCAAAGAGCGCCCCACGGCGGGCCTCTCGACCGATCGGTTGAAGTGACCGCGAGTCGATGTCAAGATGAAACGATCGGCCCCACGTGTTTCCCGTCGGCGGCGCGGCCCATCGAAAGCATGTCTCGAACGTTGACTCCCTTGCAGCCCAGCGATCGCCGCGCAGAGTTCCGCGCCAACGCCTGGTACGGGGCGGCGGTGTGCGGCGCGCTGATGGTCGCGGTCTTGCTGACATTCAGTCGCACGTTCGGCTATGGCTTTCTGAAAATTGACGACGGCTCGTTCGTCTACAACGAGCCGCACGTCGCGAACGGCTTTTCCTGGTCCGGGATCGTTTGGGCATTCACCGGCGGCCCCTTGCAGGAGTGGTATCCCTTAGCGGTCCTGTCTCACATGCTCGACTGCCAGATCTATGGCCTCGATCCGGCCGGGCACCATGCGACGAACGTGCTGCTGCACGCGGCGACGGCCGTTACGCTGTTCTTGGCGCTGTGGCGGATGACCGGCAACCTGTGGCCCAGCGCGCTGGTGGCGGCGCTATTCGCCCTGCATCCGTTACGCGTCGAATCGGTGGCCTGGATCGCGGAACGGCGGGACGTGCTGAGCGGCTTGTGCTTCACGCTCACGCTGGCCGCCTATGACGCGTATGTCCGTCATCCGCGCTCGCTTGGTCGCTATCTGGCCGTGTGTGGATTGTTTGCCCTCGGCCTGACCGCCAAGCCCATGTTGGTGACGCTGCCGCCGCTACTCGTGCTGCTCGACTATTGGCCGCTGGAAAGGCTGGGCCCCCGCGCCGCGGCGTTTTCATGGCGCCCCGTCATCGACAAGTTGCCCCTCTTCGGGTTGGCGTTCGCCGTCGCCGTCGTGACGCTGGAAACCCATAAACCCTGGTTCGCTCCGCTGGCGTTGTCCGAGCGGTTGGCCAGTGCGGCGGTGGGATGCGTGGCTTACCTGGGACAGATGTTCGTCCCCATCGGACTCTCGGGGTTTTATTGCCACCCCGAGGCGGGTCTGCCCACCTGGCAAGTCGCCGCCGCGGTGATCCTTCTGTTGGTCATCTCGGCCGCGGTCGTGATCTGGCGAAAGCCATGTCCGTACTTATTCGTCGGCTGGTTTTGGTACTTGGGCATGCTCGTACCGGTATCGGGTTTGACTCCCGTGGGCGGAGAAGCCCGCGCCGATCGCTACACCTATCTGCCGCAAATCGGACTCGACATCGCACTGGTGTGGGGGGCGATGCGGCTCCTGGCCGCGTGGCCGGCCCGGCGGTGGGTGTTTGGCATCGGTTCGGCGCTCGTGCTCGTGGTGCTGATGGCGTGCACCTGGCGGCAAACGGGCTTCTGGCGCAACGACAAAACCCTGTGGGAGCACGCCTTGGCCTGCGATCCGCACAATGTCAGGGCCCACTACATGCTCGGCAATGCTCTGTCGCAGATCGACGAAGCGCGTGCCGTAGCGGAATACAATCTGGTCCTCGAGAGAGCCCCGACCAATCGCGACGTTTACGGACGCTTGCGGGCGCTCGCCCATTTTTATCTGGGCGACATCGAGGCGGGGCACGGCAATACCGCCGCGGCCGCCGCCCATTACGAACAGGCCTTGGAGTTGGAAAAGGATTTTGCGGCGGCTGAAGCGAGCTGGGGACTCCAACTCGCGAAAGAGGGAAAACTCGCCGAGGCCATCGCCCGCTTCGAACGCAGCCTGGCGATCGCTCCCGACAATGTGGCGACGCTTTGTTATCTGGCGGCAGCACAGTCGCAGCACCACGAAACCGACGAGGCGATCGCAAATTATCGCCAAGCCCTTAAGATCGATGGAAACTCGAGTCTGGCCCATCGAAATCTCGGCATCCTGCTGGCTCAAAGGCAGGCTCAAACGGAAGCGATCCAGCATTTTCGTCGCGCGATCGAAATCGACCCTGACGACCTCCCCCTGTATCGTGAAATTGCCGGCCTGCTTCGCCAGAACGGAAAAACGAGCGAGGCCAACCGGTATGAGGAAACCGGCAAGAAAGCCGGCCTTCGGGTCGCCGAAGCGCAAAACCTCCGCGGAACCGAGCTCGTCAAGCAAGGAAAGATGCGGGAGGCCATCGCCCTGTTCCGCACGGCCGTCGCCGCCGGTCCAGGAAACGTCGCGGCGCATCTCAATCTGGCCGACGCCCTGGCATCGCAGGGGTTACTCGACGAAGCGCGAGTGGAATATCGAAAAGCGCTAACCATCGCCCCCGATTGTGTGCCGGCGAAACAATACCTGGAACAACTCGATAATCGTTGAGCCGCCACGCCGCGTGGCACGAGCCGTCGCTCCTAAAAACGTACCGGGAAGCGCGGAGGAAGCGAATCATGCCCGACACGTTGATTCGAAAAGCCGCTTCCGCCCAACGCAGCTCGAACCGCCGGGCTGACGTCGTGTGGGCCAGCGCGATTTGCGCCCTGTTGTTCTTCGCCGTACTGCTCGTGTATAGCCGCACTTTCAGCCAAGGATTCTTGAACTACGACGACGGCGTCTTCGTGTTTGACGAACCGCACGTCTCCCAAGGCGTGTCGTGGAACGGAATCGTGTGGGCATTCACCAAGGGCCCCTTGGGAGAATGGTATCCGCTGGCGGTTCTCTCGCACATGCTCGATTGTGAACTGTTCGGCCTGAACCCCGGCCGTCACCATCTGACCAGCGTGCTTTTGCATGGGCTGACCTCCGCCGCGTTGTTTTGGGCGCTGCGTCAGATGAGTGGCGCGCTGTGGCCAAGCGCCATGGTGGCGGCGCTCTTCGCACTGCACCCGTTGCGGGTCGAATCGGTCGCCTGGATTGCGGAACGGCGCGACGTGCTGAGCGGACTGTTCTTCATGCTCACCCTGATCGCGTATACCGCATACGTCCGCAAGCCGAGGTCGCTCGGGCGCTACCTGTTGGTGGTCGGGTTTTTCGCCTTGGGGCTTTTGTCCAAGGCGATCTTGGTGACGATGCCCGCGCTGCTCTTGCTGCTCGATTATTGGCCGCTCGGGCGATTTCCCCCCGCCCAAAGCAATGGTGCGACGAAACCCATGGAGCTGACACAAAAGGTCAGGTGGATCTTTTGGGAGAAACTACCACTCTTCGCGCTGTCGTTGGCCGTGGGGGTGGTGACGATGCAGACGCACAACCCTTCGGGCACGCCGCTCAATT
>DATJTR010000759.1:0-20353 GCA_035503215.1 Pirellulales bacterium | reverse complement strand
CCGAGCTGTCGCAGAGAAAGCTCCAGGCAATGGGCTGGGCGTCGATCGCCAATAGCTCTCCTGCCGTGGTCACGTCGTACAGGCGAAGATCGTCTCCCGTGGTCAGCAGATAGCGGCCGTCGGGGCTCAAGCCGGCATCTTTCCAGGGATGCACGTCGAACGTTCGGAACGTATGCGCTCGCTTGCTCACCACGGAAGCCTCCTTCTTTTCGATCAAGCCGACGGACTTGCGGTTGTCGGAAATCAAATTGAAGGGGTTGCCCTCGAAGCTGATCGGGTAGTTTCCACCACGTTTGTAATCGGGAGCAGGATAGTCGACGAGCGTAGTTTTCCGACCGTCGATCATCGGCACCAGCATGTTGCCGGGTTCGAGCAGCCACAGCCCCGCCACCCGGCCAAGGTGCAGCGGAGGCTCGAACTGGCGGACGAGCGTTTTCTCGCTGCAGTCCCAAAACTTTAGCGCGCAGGCCGACGCCGCGCTGGCGGAGAGCAACGTTTGGTTGTCGGTCAGAAAGCCCAGCATGGCGGTGCCGTCGGCGTAGGCCTGCACGCTGATGATCTCGCTGCCTGCCGGCGGAAGGAACTGCGACGGCTCGCGGACCGACGGATCGCACCACTTGTGCCAACGATCGAAGCGGTCGCGCGATCCCCAAATATCGACGTCAACCCGATCGACGATTTCGCTGAATCGTTCGGCCGCCCCCGGTTTGTCGTCGAGAGCGCAGCACACCCAGCATTCGAAGTTCAGGGACTCAACTCCTTTGGGCGTTCGTGTGCGTAGGGCTTTGCAGGCTTCCCGCAGCCGGTCGGCGTCGAACTCGGCCAGCAGGACTTTGGGATCGAGATAGGTGCCATTCGAGCCGGCAAAAGCTTCGAGGTCTTCGGAGTTGCGTGCCAGGCGGACTTCGGCGACCTGAGTCTTGCGCGCGATCCGGGCGTAGACATAAAGCCCGTCTTCGCCACTGATGCGGTCGCACATGTTCTGGGCGAATTCTCCCAGGTCACCCGCCTCGCCGCCCCACCGCGGCAGCAGGTCGAACGCCATGCTGTCGATCAGAAAGTAGTCCTTTTTCGAGATTTGCAATCCCTGCTCGATGGTGCGGAGCATCTTCTTCCGGTTCCACTGCAATCCCTTGCCGACGGTGACGAAAGTCGAATAGACGCAAACGTCGCGCGGCTTGAGCTGCTCGGCCTGCTTGAGCGCGGCTTCGGCCACGCCGAGCCGTTCGAAGAAGGTGAGCCAGGCTTCTTGGGGAACCGTGTCGCGGAAACCGCCGCCGCGCGCGTCCCAGCCATAGTCTCTCCACACGCGGGCTTTGACGATCAGCGCCGTGACCGACTCGGGCTTGGCATTCAGCCACGCTTCGACAAAGGCCAGTTCGGCCTGAAAGTAGCCGTCGATCTTGCCAAAGCTGCCGCCGGGCCAGGGAGTAACGTAGGCCTGGGAGAGCCAATCGTAGAACAACTCAAGGACGAATTGACTTTCGATCTCCGTGTCCTTGCCACGGAAGCGATCGGCCCAACGTTCCAGCTCGTCGAAGTTGCCGCGCTGCGCCTGCGTCTGGATGGTCGACTTGAGCGCGGCGAGATGGGGAATCGCTTCCACGTCGCTGGGAACGGTCGGGCGTGGATCGGTGATTTCCTTGGCATAATCGGGATCGACCACGATGTGCATGACTCCGTCGGCCCAGGATGCCTGGTCGAGCGGTTCTAGCCTGATCGATTCGATGTCGAACTGGCCTTGGGGAAATGCCAGAAAGATCTTGTCGCCATCGGGCTCAGCCCAGGGCGCATCGAGCGAGAATGCGGAGCCCGGGGCGAACCATTCGAGGAAACCCCCTTGGTGGTTCAGCACCATTGCGCCGTCGTGGACCAGAAGTTCCGCCTTGCTGCGCGGCGCGGGGGGGCCGGGAGTCGTACTGCGGCGCAGCGATTTGGTGATCGGCTTGCCGTAGAACAAGCCCAGCGTGGCTTCTTCGCGCCGCATCTCGGCCATGAAGGAATGGCCTTCCAACCGGCCCCCGATGCCGACCGGCGGATCGGTCTCCGGTCCCTTGCGCGTCAGCGTCACCGACAGGCGATAGTTCTTCGGCACCGCGGCGGGCAAAAAGAGTTGGGCCATGCCAGTGGCGGGGGTCCGCAAAACGCCGTCGACAAACTGAAACTGCTGGTCTTCCGGCACCGGGTCGGCGGCAGTCTGGTAGACGACGTCGCGCGCGAGATCCATGTCGTTGAGCAAATCGCCGCTGTCGTCGCGTTCGGCTTTTGGCCGCACCCGCACCAGGTTGCCAGCGAGCGCCGCGGCTGGCTTTGCCCCAGCTGCCGCAGGCTTATCATTGGCCGGAGGCGTTTCTTCGGTCGCGGGCGTTGCCTTTTCCGCCACCGGGGGCTCGTCTGCCGCCATCGCGGCGATCGTGGCCAGCAACCAAACAGCGAGCACCAACACAACGCGGGATCGACCCGTGCCAAACCGAACAGGCATCGCCGGACCTCGGCGGGAGGAGAATGGGACAGCTCGGAGCGAGCGCTCGCCGTGCTTCGCCATCGTAACGGTGTAGAAAGGCGCGAGCAACAAACCCAGCGGGGGGGACTGTTAGCTCTGGTGCCAGACCGCCGGCTGGCATGGTAGGGATTACCGAGCGTGGCCGGCACTCGAGTTCATCGAGGCTGAACTCGCGGCACGTCCGACATCGTCGTCACGCCGCGGTGGTTTGCCGGCGGGCGAGCAGATCGGCGATCAACCCGCCGACCTGGCGGGCGGCGTCGGGGCGAGCGAGACGCGAGAGGCGATAGGCCATCTGGCGGCGAACGGCCAGGTTGCCGGCCAAGTCGCCGAGTACGGCAGCGACCGCGTTGTCGAGCCGGCCGACGACTTCGCGTTCGTCGACCAGGCGCGCCGCGCCGGCGGCGACCAGCACGTCGGCATTGCGGCGCTGATGATCGTCGGTCGCCCGCGGATAGGGGAGCAGGATCGCCGGCACGCGGCAAACCGCCAACTCGGCCAGCGTCGAACCGCCGGCTCGGCTGATCGCCAGATCGGTGCCGGCCAGCCAACGAGGCAGATCGTCGAAGAAAGGGACGACGCGCGCCGGCACGTCGAGTTTTTCATAGCGGGCGGCCGTGGCCGCGGCGTCGCGCTCGCCGGTTTGATGCAACACTTCCCAACCGGCCAAGGCCGGGCCGGCCTTGTAAATCGCGGCGGGAATCTGTTCGTTGAGCGCCCTCGCGCCGCCGCTGCCCCCCAGCACGAGCAGCCGCGGGCGTCGATCGACAATTCGGCCAACATCGGTCCCCGTCGAACGGGCTTGGGCGGCCAGATGCTGGCGAAAATCGCGCCGTACCGGCGTTCCTGTCAGCCGCACGCGGGAACCAGGAGCGAGATGCGTGCGGACTTCGCCGAAGCCGGCGCACACCGCCTTGGCGCCTGGGGCCAGCCAGCGCGTGGCCTTGCCGGGAAAGGCGTTTTGTTCCAGCAGGATGTAGGGAATGCCAAGCGTCTTGGCGGCCCGCGTGGTGGCGGCGCTGGCGTATCCCCCCAGGCCGACGACGAGGCTGGCCGACGAGGAGACCAGAAACCGCTTGGCGGCGTAATAGCCCGAGACGTTGTCGGCCAGAAACATTAGCGCTTCGCGAACCCGGCGCGAAAAGGGGCGCGAGGGCAGCACGAGATACTCGTGACCGGCCGCCGAAACGTGATGCCGCTCGAACGATTTGCCGGTGCCGACGAACGTGATCCGCGCGCCGATCTCCGAGCGGGCGAGCAATTCGGCCACGGCCAGACCTGGAAACAGGTGCCCGGCCGTGCCGCCGCCCGCAAAGACGATATGCCACGGTTCGTTGAACATGATTGGCGTGCTGCGGAGGTTTAGTCGTGCGTGATCGGTGCGGTGCTGGCCCGCGTTCAAGGATGACCCGCGGTGAGCAAGGCCGGTTCGCGCGCGTCGGCCGGTTCGCAATCTTCGGCAGCGAGGTGCGCGCGATGTTCGCCGGCGATGCGCCGTGCGGCAAGCGACTCGGGTTCGCCTGCGAGTTGTGCGTCGAGTTTGACGATTCCCAGGCCCGCGATGGCTGCCAGGGCCGAAGCGATCCAGAAGCGGACGACGATCTTGTTTTCGGGCCAGCCAAGAAATTGAAAATGATGGTGTAATGGCGCGCACAGAAAAACGCGCCGCTGCCGCCAGCGGCAACTGGCGACCTGCGCGAGCACGCTGGCCGCTTCGGCGACGAAGACTCCGCCGATCACGACGAGCATCAGTTCTTGCCGGCTGACGAGCGCGAAATAGCCGAGCAGGCCGCCCAGCGGCAGCGAGCCGGTATCGCCCATGAAGACGGAAGCCGGATAGCAGTTGAACCACAAAAAGCCAAGGATCGCGCCCAGCGTTGCCGCGGCCAACACCACGACTTCGGCCGCGTGCGGCACGTGGGGCACGCCGAGATACGCGGCCCAGCCGGCATGTCCGCTGGCGTAGACGAGCGCGGCCATGGCGGCCGTGGTCAGCAGCAAACAGCCGCCGGCAAGGCCATCGAGCCCGTCGGCAAGATTGACCGCGTTCGACGAACCGACGAGCACCAGCACGGCCAACGGCACGAAGGCCAGGCCGAGCGGCAGACTGATGCCCAGGAGCGGCAAGCGCAGTTCGAGCGCGCCGGGTGTGTGGCGATGCTCGAAATAGACGACGAGCGCGACGAAGAGCGCGATCGCGGTTTGACCGGCGAGCTTGGCGCGCGGCGACAATCCGCGGGCCGCGGTGCGCAGCTTGGCCAGGTCGTCGATGGCGCCGAGCGCGGCCAGGGAGAGCGTAAGCGCCAAGCCCAGCCAGACCAAAGGATTGCCGAGATCGGCCAGCAGGGCGGTGCTGACCGTGATGCCGGCCGCGATGAACAGCCCGCCCATCGTGGGCGTGGCCTGCTTGGCGGCATGGAGTTCGACCACGCGAGCGGAGGCCGATTTGATCGGCTCGCGAAACCGGCGGCGCAGCCAGGCGATCAATTGCCGGCCGCAGGCCAAGGCCAAGGCAAAACTGACGACGGCCGCCAGCGCGCCGCGCAGCGTCGTCTTTTCCAGCCCAAGATCGATGGGCCGGCCGACGACGAGGCGCGCGGTGGAATCGACGAGCCACGACAGCATGGCGAGAGAAAATCCCGATTGGTCGCGAATGGACGAGACGTGAGTGCGAAAAAGGGGCCGGGCGAGACGCTCGCTGAACGTCTCGCCCGGCCGTGTTCCCTGACACCGGGATGGCCGAAGCCACCCCGGTGCCAGGCATGAGTTCCGTCGCGAAGCACTTGTCAGAGCGGTCGACCCAGTAACCGCTGGCCTGACAAGTTAATGCCTCAACCCAGGAGGGAGGGTAGTGTTGAGTTCCCGCAAACTCTACACCGACGACGGAACTCCTAACAATGTTTTGGTGAACGAATCGTTTGTGATCGGTTTTTTCGGCCCATGCCGAGCGAACTTAAAGCAGCTTCAAGCGGCCTTGGCGGCCACGCGTGACTCAAGTGCCGTGACGAGCCGTTCCATGGCCAGCTCGCGAGAGCCTTTGACCAGCACGACATCGCCCGGCTCCAGTGCCTGATCCAAGAGAAACAAGGTTTCTTGTGGCGAGCGGCAAGCCATCACCGCGCTGGGGGACATGCCGGCCTGGCGTGCGCCGCTGGCCACCTCGTGGGCGTGATCGCCGCAGGCCAGCAGCATGTCGGCGCCGCATAGCGTGACCACTTCGTCGCCCAGTTGGCGATGGAATTCGCTCGATTGTTCGCCCAGCTCGCGCATGTCGCCGCAGACGACGATTCGTCGGCCAGGGGCTTCGAAGTTGCGGAGCAATTCGAGCGCGGCCCGCATGGCGGTGGGACTGGCGTTGTACGTGTCGTTGATGATCGTGGTCTCGCCGACCTGGCTGATCTCGCAGCGCTGCGGCGGCGGCGTGAACTCGGCCAGTCCGGCGGCGATTTCCGCGTGCGAGAGGCCAAAAATCTTGCCGGCCGCGATGGCGGCCAGGGCGCCGACGAGATGGTGGCGCCCCCACACCGGCACGTCGAACGGGTGGCCGTCGGCCTCGAAGATCAATCGGCCGGGCTGAATTTGCACGCCGGTGGCGACCAGGTCGCAGTCCGCCGAGCGGCCGACCCACACGATGTTCCGCGGATACGCGGTGGCAGCACGGCGCAGGCGTTCGTCGTCTCCCGACAGAATCGCCCAGCCATTCTCGGGCAAGTGACCTAGCAGCTCGAGCTTGGTGCGGACGAGCGTCTCGGGGCTGCCGAAGCCGCCCAAGTGGGCTTCGCCCAGCCGCGTGATGACGCCGATTTCGGGGCGGATCAGACCGGCCAGCGTGTCGATTTCGCCGGCCCGGCTGGCGGCGACTTCGAGCACCGCATAGTCGTGATCGGGAGCCAGCTCGAACAGACTCAGCGGCACGCCGAGATGATTGTTGTAATTGCGCGGGCTGGCCGAGCCGCGGCGGGCGTGCCCCAGCACGGCGTGAATCATTTGTCGCGTCGTCGTTTTGCCCACGCTTCCGGTCACCGCCACCACGCGGCCCGTGAAGCGGTCGCGATTCCAGGTGGCCAAACGGGTCAACGCGGCCGCGGCGTCGTCGACCTCGAGGCTCCAACAGCCCGGCGCGGGTTGTACGTAGCGGCCCGCCACGACTACGCCGGCCGCTCGGCGGGTGTAAGCGTCTTCGGCAAAGCTGCCGCCGTTGTGCCGCGTGCCGGCGAGTCCCCAAAAGACGTCGCCCGCTTCGATCTGCCGGCTGTCGATGACGATCTGGCCGACCGGCGCGGCTTCGCCAGCCGGCGGCGGCAACGTGGCCATGCGCAGTCGGCCGCCGACGATCTGATGGAGTTGAGAGATGGTGAGAGCTTGCATCAGCCGGGCCTCAATTCGAAACGAGCCGGTCGTGTGCGGGGGACGAACCGGCGCTGGGAGTGTCGTACAGCCAGGTGCGGGCGATCTGGCGATCGTCGAGCGGCAGCAGCTGGCCGCCGATCTGTTGGTACGTTTCGTGTCCTTTGCCGGCGATCAGCACGCAGTCGCCGGCTTCGGCCAGCGACAGGGCGCGGTGGATGGCGCGGGTGCGATCGAGCTCGACGAACACGTCGGCTCGCGCCTCGGCGTCGTCGGTGCCGGCCAGAATCTGCCCGGCAATGTCCGCGGGCTGCTCGTCGCGCGGATTGTCGTTGGTGATGATTGCCACGTCGGCCCGGCGGACGACGGCCTGACCCATGGCGGGGCGTTTTTCGCGGTCGCGATTGCCGCCGGCGCCGAAGACGCAAATCAGCCGGCCTTCGGTCACTTCGGCCAGGGCGTCGAGCACGGTGGCCAAAGCATCGGGGGTGTGGGCGTAATCGACAAACACGCCGAACGGCTGGCCGCATTCGATGCGATCGAGCCGGCCCGGCACGCTGCGGACCGCTTCGAGCCCTGCGGCGATGGTTTTGAGATCGAAGCCCTGGGCTAATCCGACGGCGGCGGCCACCAGGCAATTCAGCGCGTGATGATCGCCGATCATCGTCGTGCGAACGGCCGCGGTGTCGTTGCCGGCCGAAATCAGAATCGTTTGTTCGCTGCGGCAGCGCTCGACGACGCTGGCCGTGACGTCGGCCGGACGGCGCATGCCGACGGTGAGGACGGGGCGATCGAGCGCGGCGGCATAACGGGCCGCGACTGCGTCGTCGGCATTCAGCACGACCAGGCCACCAGGCCGGAGATGTTCGAACAGACGGGCTTTCGCGCGCCGGTATTCGCTGAGCGTGCCGTGGAAATCGAGATGGTCGCGCCACACGTTCGTCACGCAGGCCACGTCGAACTCGACGCCGGCGACTCGTTCGAGCGCCAGGGCATGGCTGGAAACTTCCATCACCGCGTGCGAACAACCGGCGGCCTCGATGCGGGCGAGCCAGCTGGCCAACTCGGGAGCCGAGGGGGTGGTGAGCGAGGCTGGTGCGGTTTGCAGGCCGTCCGAATAGCCGAGCGTGCCCAGCGTGCCGACTTCGTGACCGGCCGCCCGCAGGATGCTGGCGATGAGGGCCGTGGTGGTCGTTTTGCCGTTGGTGCCGGTGACGCCGACGACGCGGACGCGGCGGCTGGGGTGGTCGACCAGAGCCTGGCATAGATGGCCCAAGGCGCGGCGCGTGTCGGGGACAACGCACTGCGGGAGGGCGACGCCCGGAATCTCTCGTTGGCAAAGGATGGCCGAAGCACCACGGGCCACCGCCTCGGCGACGAAGTCGTGCCCATCGCAACCAGTGCCAGTCAAGGCGACGAACAAATCGCCCGCTTGGCAAAGCCGCGAATCGACGCTGCACGACACGACGCGCACGTCGCGGGCACCCAAAAACTGGGCGCCGGCAAGCAGCTCGCCGAGCGAAACGCCGTTGGTGTGAGCGGACTTCAGCACGGCGACCGTGGCCTCCTTGCCAGGGATTGCGTGTGAGCGAGTTACCGGTATGACTGGCGGGAAACTCGGGTTCCGTGAGGCACTGGCGGGACATCCTGATCGCCGCGGTTGCCCATGCTCCGGGTTTCCTGGTTGTTGGTGGGCGGATTCTGGCGATTTCGGCCGGGGTGTCAAGACAGGTTTTTCCGCCGGCCAAAGCGGTTGGCGGCTGGGGGAAGATGTGAAATTCGTTCGTGTTTTACGAGGCGAACGCCGCCGTGCTGGCGCACGGTTCGCTTGCCCCGCACTGGCTTGCTCGGCATCGGGGGTTGTGCTACCACTGCCCTGCGTAGCGACGAACGAACGAGGACGAGCCGCGAGGTTGCGACGAAGTGTCCGACGACGATTTCGACATCCAGCGGCTGGCGGTTTATCTGCACCTCGACGCGGCCCAAGTCGCTCGACTGGCCGACCGCGGGAATTTGCCCGGCCGCAAGGTGGGAGGACAGTGGCGGTTTTCGCAGGCATCGATCCATCATTGGCTCGAAGAGCGAATGGGATTGTCGAGCGACGATGAGCTGCGCCACATGGAAACGGCCCTCAGCCGTGCGCCGGGGGGGGACGCCGAAGAGCCGGTGTCGCTGGCGGCAATGTTGCCGGTCGAGGCGATCGATACCGGGCTGGCCGCCCGCACGCGGCAGAGCGTGATTGCCGACATGTGCGATCTGGCCGCGCGGACCGGTTGGCTCTGGGATCCCTCGAAGATGAGCGAGGCGGTGCGTGCCCGCGAAGATATGTTTCCCACGGCGCTCGACAATGGCGCGGCACTCTTGCATCCGCGGCGGCCCCTGGCGGCGCTGTTGGACCGGCCATTTCTGGCCCTGGGGCTGCTGGCCTCCGGCATTCCGTTCGGCGGGCCGCGGGGAGCGGCGACCGACGTTTTCTTCTTGATTCTGAGCGTGGAAGATCAGGGACACCTGCGCGTGCTGGCAAGATTGAGCCGGTTGCTTGCCGATCCCGGATTCTTGGTTGACTTGCGGTTGTCGGCCGACCCGCTTGCGGCGCACGATGTGGTGGCCCGCTACGAGGCACGTCTTGCGGGATGAGGGCAAACCAGGGCTTTCGGTGGGAGACATTCCTTGATCGAACTGAGTCGAGCAATCGAAACGGGTGGCGTCGAGCACCGCGATCCCACGCAGCCGGTGATTTTGCTCGTTGGACCGGCGGCCGCGGCGGCCTGGGACGCCGAAGCGGATGCGACGCAGCCCTCGCTCGCGCTTCGGGTTGGTGAACCGGCGCAAATCGAATTCGAAAACAGCGTGGATCGGCTGTTGGCGGTGCGGCAGGCGGACCTTGCAGCGGCGATCGAGTGGATCGAGCGCGAGCATGTGGAACCGACGGTAATCGTGATCGGGCAAGTGTGGCCCGGTGAGATTGGCCACGCCGAGCTCGCGCGGCTGCGGCAGGCGGCGCCGCTGGCCCGCCTGTGTGGACTGCTGGGAAGTTGGTGCGAAGGCGAAATGCGGAGCGGCCGGCCTTGGCCGGGAGCGTGGCGCGTGCTGGATCATCAATGGCCGCAGCGCGGCAACCGGCAATTGGCAGCCCTGGCCGCCGCCGGCGGCAGCGTGTGGAACCTGCCGGTCACGGCCACGGCCGAAGAGCAACTGCTGCACGAGATTCAGTTGCCCGTCGGCGGAAGTACGCGGCGAGCGTCGGCGGGCGGCAAGCGCGGCACGGTTGTCGCCGTGGCCGCGGTGGCCGACATGGGCGGCGCGCTGGCCGACGCTTGCCGGTCGATCGGTTTCGAAGCCGTGGTGTGGCGCGATTTGCCTGGCGAGACGCACGAGTCGCCGCTTGCTGCCGCGGCGGTGCTGTGGGATGCACGAGCCGAAGAAGCGGGGCGCAGCGAACTGGTCGAGCGGTTGCGGCGGGCGACCGAGGGCGCAGCGGTTGTCGCGCTGCTCGGTTTTCCCCGACCCGACGAAATCGAGCGGGCGACGGCTGCCGGCGTGGCCGCGGTCGTGTCGAAACCGTTTCTGCTCGCCGATCTGGCCTGGCAGCTGGACCGGGTCGCGCGGCGCGATTAGCTCCAATCTCGCCCGGCGTCACCGACAGCGGCTTCATCGACGATCGCGCTGCCCGATGTGCCGTCGTTATTCGACATTTCATCGGCCGTGTCGTCGAACGCCGGCAAGTCGTCCGCCGCTGCCATGGCCATATCTTCCAGCGCCGCTTCGTCGTACCAAGTGCGGAGAATCTCGCGCCGCCAGTCGGGTTCGTAGACCGGCCAGGCCGATATCCGGCAGCCTTGTCGCTCGAGCCAGCAGGGACGGCGGGCCGCGGTTACATGGCGGCGGCATTCTCGCTCGTCGGGCGACAGCTCGGGCCGGCGGCGAAAACGATTCGAGCGGCGGAACGTCAGCCGGTCGTTGTCAAAAATCGTGATCACGATCCAGGGCTCGAAGTCGAGCATTCGCCGGGCGATCAATTCGTGGCTGGCCGTCGCGTAGCGCCGCTTCAATTCGAGCAGATCCCAGTCGCAGGCGGTTGCGTCGCGGCCAAACCAGTCGCTCGGCAGCAGCAGGCGGCCGGCCAGATGGTTGGCGACCCCTTCTCGCGCGGTGGGCGGCGCTTCGGCCCCGGAGGCACCAAGCGCGGCGAAAACCTGGTAGGCCATATGTTCGCCGATTTCGTGCGCCACGGCCCACTGGCGGCGCTCGGGACGCGGATCGGGCCGCAGCAAGATCGAGTCGTGCGGCGCGTGGTCGCCGTGGCCGGCCAGCGACACGATGCGGGCCCGCGAGGGTTGCCGGCTGTCGTAGGCCACTTCCAAGCCGATGCGGCGGGCGACTTCCAGAGCATCGACCGGCGGCTCGTGGCAAGCGGCGCTCGCGAGAACCTCGGCGGCGACGCGATCGAGCGCGGCGGCGAATTCTTCGGCCGTGAATTCGGGCAGCATGGCAGCATCCTCCCGACGTGCGACTGCGATTCTGCTGGCGTCATGCCAATAGTGTACGTTTGTATACTATCATACGCTAGCAGAAAGTCAAACGTCGTAGTTGGCCAGGAGCGCGCGGCGATGCCTAGCGGCATGGTGAGCCCGCTGCTTCGCAGTGCGCGTATCCCGCAGTGCCAAGAGCATTTGGGTCGTATTACGCGCGCGAACAGGGACACGGCGGCGGCCCTCGCCGCTCGGAGGGGCATCGGTTACGATGAAGCAATCGCGGGTGTTGTAGCGCCAGGTTTTGGGAACGACGCAAATGATCGTGCCCCATGAACTCAATAATTATCTCAAAGCGGAGCCGTTTCGGCCCTTTCGCATCCATATGGCGAGCGGCCAAACGTTCGACGTCCGCCATCCTGAGATGATCCGGGTGGGTCGGAATTCCATCATCCTCTTTACAATTGTCAGCGATAATCCGGAGATTTACGACCGCTGGGAAACGATTTCGCTAATGCTCATGGAACGAGTTTCCCTCGTCGATACTACAGTCCCTCCTGGCGGGAACGGTACCGATGGCTGACAAGGTAGAAAAGGGATGGTATTGCTTCGTCACGGTGTAGGCTTTTGCGGCCAGGATTTGTCGGCGCCCATTGCAGGAAGATTTTATGATGAATCCCCGCGAGGTCGTGAATTTCATTGCTGCCGAGCCGTTCCGCCCGTTTCGGATTCAAATGGCCAGCGGACGCTCCTTCGAGGTACGTCATCCAGAGATGGCGCAAGTTGGCAGAACGACATTGACGGCCTTTTCCGCCTTGGACGACGATGGTGGCTCGCAAGAGCAGTGGCATCGGATTTCGTTGCTGCTGATTGAGTGCATCGAGCCGATCCAGGCTTCTGTTGGTTGAGCGAGTGTCCTAGCAAGAGGGTTCCAAGTGCCGCAACTCGAAATCATCAATGCGCCCGAGCAACGCCGAAAGTCGGCAAGCAATTCGGTCGCAAAGGGATCTTATTGCTTTGTCAGCTTGGGCTGTCCGAAGAATCTGGTCGATTCGGAGCGGATGCTGGGGCTGTTGCAGTTGGACGGCTATCGGCTGGTGCACGACCCGGTCGGGGCCGATTTCGTGGTGGTCAACACCTGCGGGTTCATCGAGCGCGCCCGGGACGAATCGTACGCCACGATCCGCGAAATGCTGGCCCTGAAGCAGGCGGGCAAAACGCGCGGGGTGATCGTCTCGGGCTGCCTGGCCGAGCGGGAAAAGGAAGCCCTGCTGGAAACCCATCCCGAAATCGACCACCTGGTCGGCGTTTTTGGCCGCGAACAGGTGACCAAGGTGGCCGATCGCTTGATCGGCGGGCTCGACGAGCAGCGGGCCGTGTTTCAGCCCGCTCCGACGCGGCCGCTCTCCGACCGGTCGCGGCTGCGGATCACGCCGCGGCATTTCGCGTTTCTCAAGATTTCTGAAGGCTGCGACCGACTGTGTACGTTTTGCGCGATTCCCAAAATGCGGGGAAAACACGCCACCAAGCCGATCGAAGAGGTGCTGGCCGAAGCGGCCGAACTTGCGGCCGACGGCGTCCGCGAGCTGGTCATCGTGGCTCAAGACACCACGTATTATGGACTCGATCTTTACGGCGAGCCGCGACTCGTGGAATTGCTACGGCGATTGGAAGAAGTGCCGGGGATCGAGTGGATCCGGCTGATGTACCTGTATCCGATGTATTTTGGCGACGATTTGATCGCCCACATCGCACAGAGCAAAAAGATCGTCCCCTATCTCGATCTGCCGCTGCAGCACATCAACGACACGATGCTGCGGCGGATGCAGCGGCGGGTTTCGCGCTCGGCGACCGAGGAACTGCTGGCCAAGCTGCGGGCGAGCATTTCGAACCTGACGCTGCGGACCACCTTCATCACCGGTTTTCCGGGCGAAACCGAAGAGCAGTTCGCCGAAATGGTCGATTTCGCCCGGGCACAGCGTTTCGAGCGGCTGGGGGTGTTCACCTATTCGTTCGAGCCCGACACGCCGGCGGCTCGGCTGCCCGATCACCTTGACGAAGAAACCAAAAACCGCCGTCGCGACGAGCTGATGGCCGTGCAGCAGGAAATCGCCTTCCAGTGGAACGAAAGCCAGATCGGCCGCAAGATCGACGTGCTGGTTGATCGGGCGGTGCCGGGAGAAAAACAGGCTTGGATCGGCCGCGGTCACGCCGACGCGCCCGACGTTGACTCGGTCGTCTACGTCAGCGGGCACAAGCTGGCCCCGGGGCGGATCGTGCCGTGTGAAATCGTGGCCACGAGCGAGTATGATTTAGTAGGGGTCGCAATCGGTAAAGCAAAATAGAGACCAGCGCGTGTCGGTCGCCACCAAGAATTCGACACCGGAACAGGTGTTCAACGTTCCGAATCAGATCACCGGCCTGCGGCTGGTGTTGTCGATCGTGCTGTTCGTGCTCTTGCCCTGCGAGTATTACCTGACCGGCATGGTCGTGTTCATCGTCGCCGCGGCGACCGATTGGGTCGACGGCTATTACGCCCGCAAGTATGGGCAGGTGACGACGCTGGGGCGGATTTTGGATCCGTTCGTCGACAAGATCATCATTTGCGGCTCGTTCATCTATCTGGCCGCGGTCGTTCCCGGACCGTGGGGCCCTGGCTCGGGCATTGCCGCCTGGATGGCGGTGGTGGTGGTCGGCCGGGAACTTTTGGTCACCGCCCTGCGGACGTTCTTGGAAGGGGAAGGGGCCGATTTCTCGGCCACGATGTCGGGCAAGCTCAAGATGGTTTTCCAATGCACGGCGGTAGGAGTCAGCATTTTCGGCCTGACCTACGGGGCCGAGCCCCGGCCCGACTGGCTCGTCTGGCTGCTGCGGGTGAGCGTTTGGTCGGCGGTGGCGCTGACCGTTTATTCCGGCCTGGAATACGTGCGTCGGGCGGCGCTGCTCATGCGGCGATGACGCCCTAGGCCACCCCTTGCGCAATTCTTCGGGCCGCCCAGCGGGCGAGGCATGCTCCCAGTGACATCCAGCGGGCGATCCGGTTTGGAGGCCGTGGTCTCGGCCGGTTACCAATTAGCGGCGTGGGCCGGTGGCATTCTGGCCGAGGCCGAAAACCCCGCCGGCGAGCGGATCGCGATCGGCTCGGCCGACATGGCCCTGCTCTTGGTTTCGCTGGCGATCTGCGGTTGGCTCGTTTGGAAGATTCGCCACAATCATCCGCCGCTGGCATACGAAGGACGTCGGCCGGTTCCCTGGAACGGTCGCGACGTGACCGTGGCCTTCGTCGCTTTGTACGGCTCGATGATCGTGTTTCAGGGGCTGCTTCTCAACGCGTACGGCGTACATCTCGATGCCGAGCCGGGCCTGCCCGACGCGGTGAAGCCGGCCCTGCTGGTGGCCCAAAGCGTGGCCGAAGTGCTGGTGATGGTGCTCACGATCGCGCTGTTGGCCCGGCACCGGGGGGCCGGCCCGGCCGATTTCGGTCTCACTCGTGGACACACGCGGCACGACGTGGCGGCCGGGGTGATCGGCTTTTTGTTCGTGCTCGCGCCGGTCTCGATTTTGTACGTGATGCTCAAGCCCGAAGAGCTGCATCCCTTGGTCGAATTGGTCCAGAGGCGGCCGGCGCAGCTGTGGCTGATCGGGTTTTGCGCGGTGGTGGTGGCGCCTTTGGTCGAAGAGTTTTTCTTTCGCGTGCTCTTGCAGGGCTGGCTGGAGCGGTGGGAGCGCGACCGGCAACATGCGGCCCACGTGCAGCCCGCGCTGCCGACGGGCCTCGTGCCGATTTTGATCAGCGCCTTTTTCTTTGCCGCCATGCACGCCGAGCAGTGGCCGGCCCCGGTGCCGTTATTCTTTCTGGCCTTGGTGATGGGTTATCTCTATCACCAGACGCATCGCTTGCTGCCTTCGCTCGTCGTGCATGTCTGCCTGAACGGCGCCACGTTCTTGAATCTGTGGCTGGCGGCCGGTGGGCCTGAAAGGAAGTGAGGGAGTCGCCGAATCGGTCAACGCCCCAGGCAAGACGCTGGCGTCGCCCGTCACTGCGGTTTCGGCGGCATCAACTGATTGAACAAGTCACGATCGGGCCAGCGCTCAACGTTGTGGATCGCCTGCCGGATTCCTTTGATCGCATGATCGAGCGCGGTCGGGCCTTTTTTCTCTTTGGGAGTGCGGGCGTTCAAGAGCAGCACCCAATCGACGCCGACGGGATCGTGCTCGACGTAGGTGCTGATGCCGTCGACGCCGCCGTTCTTGCCGTAACGCAGTCCTTCGGGCGTGTGCAGCACGCTGTCCCATCCCAGCCCGAAGTAGGAGCCGTTCTCGCGCGGTTTGAGGGGCGGCGGGGGCGGCGCGAACATTAAATGCATGGCCGCTTTATCGAGCAGCGGCTGGCCGCGGCTGCCATCGACCGCCGCCATGAAACGGGCCATGTCGGTGGCCGACGCCAGCCAACTGCCCGCGGGTGGACCGACCGGCTGACGACCGCCGCCAAAATCCTTCCAATCGCGGGCCCGGTAGCGATGGGCTTCGCCGGCGACATAGGCGGGATGAATCGGCTCGAGCTGCATGTCGCTGATGCCGATTGGCCGCAGAATCTGCTGGCGGACGTAGCGCTCAAAAGGCTCGCCGGTCACGCTTTCGCAAACGCTCCGGCAAAGCTGGAAGCTGAAATTCGAGTAGCTCTGCTCCGTGCCAGGCTGAAAGTCGAGGGGGTGGCAAAACGCCCAGCGGACGACCAGCTCGGGCGGAACGGGCAGCGGCTGGCCGAGTTCGCTGGCGATCTTGGTGGCCTTGGCCAGTGGATCGTTCTTGCGATACCAGCCGGCCGAATGATTGAGGATCTGCCGGACCGTGATCTCCCGGGCCCGCGGCACGATGTGCATGCCAGGCAGCGGTGCCGGCCGGCCGAGCACGTCGTAGACGCGATCGTCGAGCGCAAGCCGCCCTTGCTCGACGAGTCGCAGCACGGCCACGCCCGAAATCGGTTTGCTGACGCTGGCCAGCGAAAACAGCGTGTGCGGGGTGACCGGCTCGCGCTCGGCGACATTCGCCCAGCCGTACCCCTTGGCCACCACCAATTGGCCATTTTTGACTACCGCTAGCGCCGCCCCCGGCACATGATATTTTTCCAGGGTTTCGCGCACGATGCGATCGAACATCGGCAGGCCTTCACCCCGCACGGGGAATGGTACGGCGGCAGCCGGAGTCTTCGGTCTCGCGTTGGACGCTTGTGCCAGGGCGGGCCGCGGCATGACGATCGTGAGGATTGCGGGCACGAGCGCGAGCAGCAGGGGCCCAGCGGATCGCCGCAGCACCGGTACCATGAGGGAGCGGGACATATTTCGTGGATCACGTCTGTCGTGGGTTGCTTTTAGAAAAGCAATTGTAGTCGGCCGACGGGGTCTCCGGTCGGTGGTGAACTGGGGGGATTTGCGGTAGGATGGCGGGCGACGGAAATGTGGCCCCCGAGGGGGTCGCACGAGCGCTTTTTTTAGAGTTTCGAGGGAGAACGGCAGGAAATGATTACGAAGCAGACGGATCGCCCCTATGAGTTGCCGCCGGTCGGCCAAAACCCTTCGTCGAGCGCCGCCGGGACCACGCCGGGCAGCTTTGCCCTGCCGGCCAGAGTTCGTCCCGGTCGGGCAGGGGCCCTGACGTTTTCGTCTCCCGACACGCCGGGCATGCCGCCGGTTTCGCTTAAGACCGCCTGGGATTTCATGCCCGAGGGCTGGACGGTACGGCCCGGTTTCGAGGCCGACTATGAGCAAGCAGCCGCCTGGCAAGTGCCGGCCGGATTCGCGCCGCAAACGCAATTGGATTTTGCCCGGCTGGGAACAGTGACGCCCGAAATGACGCGCGTGGCCGAGCGGGAAGGGCATCTCTCGCCCGAGCAGGTACGCGACGAAGTGGCGGCCGGGCGGATGGTGATTCCGGCCAATCGGGTTCACTTGGGCTATCAGCTCGATCCGATGTGCATCGGCCGGGCGTCGAAGACCAAGATCAATGCCAACATGGGGGCCTCGCCCGTTTCGAGCAGCACCGACGAAGAAGTCGAAAAGCTGCGCTGGGCCGAGCGCTGGGGGGCTGACACGGTGATGGACCTGTCGACCGGCGGCGATTTGGACGCCTGCCGCGACGCCATCCTGCGGGCGAGCACCGTGCCGATCGGAACCGTGCCGATCTATTCGATGATCATCGGCCGGAAGATCGAAGAGCTGAGCGTCGAGTTGATACTAAGCACGCTGCGGCATCAGGCCGCGCAAGGCGTCGATTACTTCACGATCCATGCCGGCGTGCTGCGGGAGCATTTGCCGCTGGTGCGGCGGCGGCTAATCGGCATCGTCAGCCGCGGCGGCTCGCTGCTGGCCAAGTGGATGCTCGTGCACGGGAAGCAAAACCCGATGTACGACCATTGGGAAGCGATTTGCGACGTGATGCGGGAATACGACGTCACGTTTTCGATCGGCGACGGGCTGCGCCCCGGCGGCCTGGCCGACGCCACCGACGCGGCCCAACTGGCCGAGCTGGCGACGCTGGGCGAATTGACCGAGCGGGCCTGGCGCAAGGGAGTGCAGGTGATGATCGAAGGGCCGGGGCACGTGCCGCTCGATCAAATCGAATACAACATGAAGCTGGAGCGGCAGCTTTGTCACGGGGCGCCGTTTTACGTGCTCGGCCCGCTGGTGACCGACATGTTTCCCGGCTACGACCACATCACCAGTTGCATCGGCGCGACCAGCGCGGCGTATCACGGCGCGAGCATGCTGTGCTACGTCACGCCCAAGGAACACCTTGGATTACCGAAGCGCGACGACGTGAAGCAGGGCTGCGTGGCCTACAAGATTGCCGCGCACGCGGCCGACGTGGCCTTGGGCATTCCGGGCACGCGCGATCGGGACGATGAATTGACGAAAGCCCGGGCGGCGCTCAACTGGAAAAAACACTTCGAGCTGTCGTTCGATCCCGACACGGCCCGGGCCTATCACGACGAAGACCTGGACGTCGATACCGAGTTTTGCGCCATGTGCGGCCACGATTGGTGCAGCGTGCGAATCTCGAAGGAGATCGTCGAATTCGCCTCGGGCAAGGACGAGAAATATCAATGGGACCGGGCGACCGTTTCGGCCGCGCTGACCGAAGAACAGCAGGCGATTCTTCAGCAGCGGGGCGTGTTGAGCCCGAGTGAAATCCATCGGCTGGCCAGCAAGGTCCGCGGCGCGGTGCACGGAGTCGAGCACAAGGCCGAATGCCACAGCGACTACGTCGACTCGGCCGAAGCCCAGCGGATTCAACAGTCGCGGCTCGATGTGGTGGAATTGAAAGCGTCGAGTTGAAGACAGCGAACTGAAGACGGCGGGCTTAACGCTCTTAGGCGTCTGCCGGTTGCCGCCGCGTTCATTCGCCGCTGCGCGGTTCCTCTGGCGCTGCCGGTTTCGGCGGCTCGTGGTACGGCCTGCCTTGAAGGTAGAGCTGAGTGCGGTCGTCGATCGCCTCGGAGAGAGCGAAATCGCGCTGTACGAGCGCCATGGCCGAGGCGCGCTCTGATGCTTCCACCGCGGCCGCGTAATCTCCGCTTTCGGCCAGCGCGGCGGCCAGTGCGTCGAGCGCCCGCAGCTCGCGTCCGCCGGAAAACTGGACTGCTTTTTTCGCCAGCTCCACGGCGCGCTGTCCCTCGCGAATCGACGGATCGGCCGCGGTCGCCAGAATCCAGGCGGTTTGCCAGAGAATGGGAACCGCGGTGCTGCCCAGGCGGACGGCATCGCTCAACTGGGCCGCGGCGGCGCGGGTTTTCCCAGCCGCGTTCAAGGCCAGGCCCAAGCGAAAATGGGCCCAGGGGTTTTGCGGTTCGAGCTCGGCGGCCCGCGTCAAATAAGGAATTGCCTCGTTGGCCTTTCCCTGCGCGGTGAGGGCATCGCCGTAGGTGATCAGCACCTTGGCCGTGTCGGGCTCTCGGGCCAGGATCTCGCGGCAGATCTCGGCCGCTTCGTCGACATCGCCAGCGGCGGCGAGCGCGGCGGCCAGGGCGTAGCGACTGTCGGCGGAACCGGGAAACCGCCGATCGATTTCCCGCCACAGGGCAATCGCCTTGTCGAGCCGGCCGATGCGGGCCAGGGCGTCGGCCATGCGATGGTAGAAGGGATAGAAGCTCGGGGCGAGTTTCAGCGCCTGTTCATAATGTTTGAAGGCTTCGTCGGTCCGGCCTTGTCCCAGCAGTTGATCGCCGATGCGGCCGTGGGCTTCGCCCGCCACGAACGGGCTGACCGAGTAACTGGCGACCGATTTGTTCAGTTCTGCGAGCGCCTTGTCGGCCTGTCCCCGGTTGGCGTAGACGACCGACAGATTGAGGTGGCCGAGGGCGTTGTCGTCGTTGACGGTGATCGCTTGAACCCAAAGCGATTCCTGATTCTGCCAGATCATCGTTTGGCGGAAGGCGAGTGTGGCCAACAGGGCCACGGAACCGGCGGCGATGACGGCGGCGACCCAGGGCATCCAGCCGCGGGCGAATCGCGCCTGCCACGACCGATACGCGGACCAAGCCGTCCAGGCCACGGCCAGCGAGAGGCCGATCTGGCTTAGGTAGGTGTAGCGGTCGGCCCGGCCTTCTAGCGTGACCGTCACGAGCCCGAGCACGGGCAGCAACATTCCCAAAAACCACAGCCAGCCGACGATCAGATAGGGTCGGCTGCGCCGCCAGTAGATCGCCACGGCCGTGACCGCGAGCAGCAGAACCACCGAGGCGACCACGGCGCTGGTCGGCAGATGGACGCTGAGATTGGGGTAAAAGTGTGCGATGCCGACGGGAAAGAAGCTTTGGCAGAAATACACCGCGCAGGAGTACGCGGCATTGGCCAGTCGCGCGGCCCAAGGAACCTGGTCGGAAACGTTGGTCGGCCCGAGCGAGCCGTGCGTGACCAGCGTGATGGCACCGCTTGCCACTGAGAGAGCCAAGAGCGGAATTTTTTCCACGACCAGTCGCCCGGCCGCCGGCAGACGAGCGAGCAGCGAGCGGGGAAGCAGCGCGGCCACCTCC
>DATJTR010000758.1:0-2066 GCA_035503215.1 Pirellulales bacterium | reverse complement strand
CGAAGGAGAAAAATCGTACGCGTGCCGGCAATGCGGCAGCGACTTCAGCCAATTTCTGTGCTTGCTCCGATCCGGCAACGATGGCAAGGCGGGCGCCGCTGTCGGCAAGCTGCTCGGCGATTTGCTCGCCGGAGAGCGAATTGTGAACGGCCACATGGACGGCGCCCAACTGGTGAACCGCCAGATCGCAGAGAATCCATTCGTAGCGATTCTCGGAGACCAAGAGCAGCCGCTCGCCACGGGCGAGACCGGCATCACGCAGGCGGCCGGCCATCCGGCGAACGTCGGCCTGCAGTTCGTTCCAACTGCGCCAGTGGTAATGGCCTTCCTGTTTGACGGCCAGGGCCGGGGAATCGCCGCTCGCACGGACGCGGTCGAGAAACAGCGAAGCGAGCGAGCGACCCTCGAACGCCTCGGGAGCGAGCGGCGGTCCCGAAGCGGTTTGCTGAAAATGTGGCGGCGGCGACGCGTTCATGATCCCTGCGCCGAATGAGCCCAACGGTTTACAGTCGCTCGAAGATCGTGGCGATTCCTTGGCCGACGCCGATGCACATCGTGGCCAGTCCGAGCCGGGAACCGCGATCGACCATGGCATTAATGAGAGTGGTGGCGATCCGCGCACCGCTGGCGCCCAGCGGATGGCCGATGGCAATCGCTCCGCCGCGCACGTTGACCTTTTCGGGGTCAAGGCCCAGCATGCTGATGCAAGTCAGGGCCTGGGCCGCGAACGCCTCGTTGAGCTCGACCAGGTCGATGTCGGACAGTTTGAGTCCGGCACGCTTGAGCGCTTTTTGGGTGGCCGGCACAGGCCCGGTCCCCATCACTGCCGCGTCGACGCCGACGACGGCCGTGGCCAACACGCGCACCAGCGGCTTGAGGCCCAACTCCTTGGCCTTTTCTTCCGACATGATCAGCAGGGCGGCGGCGCCGTCGTTCAATGGCGAGCTGTTGCCCGCGGTCACGGTTCCGACGACCGGCAGAAAGGCGGGTTTCAGTGCGGCCAAAGCTTCCAGGCTGGCGTCGGGGCGGACGCATTGATCGCGATCGACCAGGATGCGGTTGCCGGCTTCGTCGCGCCCCCAGATCGGAATCATCTCGCGGCGGAACAAGCCCTCGGCCTGGGCGGCGGCGGCCAGCCGGTGACTGCGCAGGGCGAATTCGTCTTGCTGCTCGCGGGAGATGCCGTTCGTTTGCGCGAGGAACTCGGCGGTCACGCCCATTGCCAGCGCGCCTTTGGAGGTGTGGGCGAAAAGCTTGGGATTCAGGTCCAGGCCGGCATCCATGGCGATATGCTGCATGTGCTCCAGCCCGCCGACGATCTGCACGTCTTCGCCGCCGGCGACGATGGCGTGGGCGGCCTGGTTGATGGCCTGCAAACTCGATCCGCACAGCCGGTTGACGGTCGTGCCGGCGGCCGAGCTGGGCAACCCGGCCATCAAGGCCACGGGGCGGGCGACATTGAATCCCTGTTCGCGCTGCTGCTGGGTGTTGCCCAAGACGACGTCTTCGATTTCCGTGGGGTCGATGTCGCTGCGGTCGACCAGGCCGCGGACGACGGCGACCGCCAGGTCGTCGCTGCGGACGTCGCGAAAGACACCTTTCTCTTTGTGTGCCCGACCGATGGGGGTGCGGAGGCAATCGACGATCACGGCATGTTTGGACACGGGACACGTTCCTTCAATTTGTCAGGGCGGGGGAGGGGGACAATCCCATTTTGCTTGGAAGCAAAATCGGGACAGTCCCCGGCGGCTTGTCTCCCGACGTTAGCGTGGTTTGAATTTGATCTGGTCGTAAAACTTCTTGCCGCTGGCGGCCATTTCCAACAACAGCGGCGTCGGCTGGAGCCGTGGGCCGAGGGCTTCGAACGGCTTGAGCAGTTCGACGATCTTGACCGCTCCGAGCGTGTCGGCCCAATACAACAACCCGCCGCGGAAGGGGGGAAAGCCGAGGCCAAAGATCACGCCCAGGTCGACGTCGCGGACGTCGCGCACCAGACCGGCTTCGAGAATCCGCGTGGCTTCGAGGACCATCGGCAACAACAGGCGATTGGTCAGTTCCTCGGAGGT
>DATJTR010000757.1:0-3472 GCA_035503215.1 Pirellulales bacterium | reverse complement strand
CTGTGCAAGCAATTCGAGCGGCGCGAAGTGGAAAAAATCTATTGGGCGCTGGTCGAAGGCGTCGTCGATCCGCCCACAGGGACATGGCGCGATACGCTCTGGAAAATTCATGGGCAGCCGCGGACACAGGTGGTCGAGAGCTCGCATCCAGAGGGGCGGCCAGCGGTGCTGCACTATCGCACGCTGGGACGCGCGCCGCATGGATCGTGGCTGGAAGTAGAACTGGAAACCGGCCGCACGCACCAGGTGCGGATTCAGGCCGCGTCGCGCGGCCATGCGATTCTTGGCGACGAACTGTATGGTTCGACCATTCCCTTCGGCGCGCAGTTCGAAGACATGCGTCTGCGAGCGATAGCTCTACACGGACGACGGCTAAGCTTTCAGCACCCGATGACGCGCGAGCCGGTGTCGATCGAAGGCGCGCTGCCGGCGGCTTGGAACGAAGCGGGGATCACTGCCACGCCGGAACCCAGCCGTAATCCAGCAGAAGATTGAGAATCCAGGGTTGTGTCCAAGGATTCCAGGTCGGATAAGTAACCGACAGGACCGACAGGCCCAACAGCAGCAAGGCCACGCCACGGCGGAGCCGGGTCGCGCTCGACCAATCGGCGGCCGGGAGCAGTGCGACGAGCCACAAGGGGGCAAACCAAAACATCCAGCGCAAGCCGCTGGTCATGCCGCCGTAATTGCGATGAATCGTCGCCTGGCTGAGATAAAAGCCGTAGACGACCAGGGACAGAACGGTGATGCCCAGGGCGAGGTCGCGGCGATCGCGACGCGTGAACCAAATGCCCGATCCCACCACGCTCAACAGCCAGATGGGCGTGAGCGAAAAAATGCCGTGATGGCCCACCAACGTGTGCAAGGCATAGGTGGCCACCGAGGGCTCGCCGCGATCGATTCCCTGCGGATTCTTCCAGTAGCTGTCCTTGGTCTTGCCGTGAACCTCGAAGCTGTAAAAGTACCAATCATCCCAATGGGCGTAAGGCTCGCGCAGATCGCCATGGGCCAGATAGTTGGTCGTGAAATGCGCCGCCACGACCAAGAGCGCCGCCGGCAAAAAAGCGAGTAGCGTCGGTTTGGGAGCTTTGACGATGAGCGCCACTGCGACCAGCACCAGAAACGCCAAGGCCGGCAATTCGTTGGCCGCGGTGAAGGCGGCAAAAAAGCCACACAACGCAAACCGCCAGGGTTCGCGGCGACCGTCGTGAACGATGCACACATAGGCCCACAAGGCGATCGCCGCACTCGCGGCGGCAATGACGTGGTTGTTGATCGACACGGCGAACGTGGTCAGAAAGGTGCCGCCGGTGGCGGCGCAGACCATGAAGATGCGCCCCCAATCGGTCGTGCCGAACCGCTCGGCGAACAAGCTGATCACGTAGAAAAGAACGACCAAGGGAACGACGGAAAACAACAGCAGCATGCCGCGACCGATCAGGTAGGGATGGTCGCCGAGGGTCGCGCCGGTGAGACGGTTAATCAGCCAATAGGGACCGGCCAGGATGGTTGCCAACAGGGGCGGTTTGCTGGAATAGAGATGTTCCTGCCCGTCGCGGCCGACATGCTTGACCATGTCGATCGTGTCCCAGTTGGGCTCTTGGATCACGTCGTCGATGGCGTAGGTGCCGTGCTCGACGAGCGCGCGGGCAGTTGCCCAGCGGCTGCGATCGTTGGCCGAAAGGAACGGCCGCGATTTTTGCCAATCGGTCCGCTTTTCGGCCTTGAGCCGCTTTTCCAATTCGCGGACGTTTACCGAGTCGACCGCCAGAATCCGGCCGAGCAGGCCGCCGGTGGCCAGGGTGATCAGAATCCAATAGACGGTCCGTCGCAGCGGCGGGGTGGAGGAGGCCGCCGGCGATTGGGGTGTGGCAACGACTTCGCTCATTGTGTGGCTGAAGTGCTGTTCTGAGGATTCGGTTCGCTCGGCGAGCGATCCGACACGTCGGCTGGGTGGGAATTCTGGTCGAACGGTTCTTGGCGGCGGGCCGGGGTTGTCCGCTCGGCAATCGAATAGGTGTCGGCGTCGCGAGCTTGATAGGCAATGATCAACTCGGCCAAAAAGCCGATCGACATCAGTTGACCACCCAACAGCAAGGCCCCCAACGAGTAGAGCAGCGCGGGCCGCTCGTGCAAGGGGGGGCCAAAATCGGGCCAGAATTGTCTTACCAACCAATACACCGTCAGATAGGTAATTCCCAACCCGCCGAGGAAAAAGCTGGCCAATCCGACGGCTCCCAGCAAGTGCTGCGGCCGCTGGCCAAACCCGGTCAGAAACTTGACCGTGAGCAGATCGAGAAAACCGGTTACGAAGCGACGGACGCCATACTTCGATTGGCCGAAGCGGCGCGGCCGATGAGCGATGGGGATCTCGCCAACGCGATAGCCACGCGCCGCGGCCAGCACCGGCACGAAGCGATGCAGCTCGCCATACAGCCGGACTTCGCCGAACACTTCACGGCGGTAACACTTCATGCCGCAGTTGTGATCGTGGAGCGCGACGCCAGTCAACCGGCTCACGAACCAGTTGAATACCCGGGAGGGAAAGACCTTGTGCCAGGGGTCGTGACGCACTTTCTTCCAGCCGCTCACCACGTCCAAACCGGTGGCGATGGCGGCGAGAAAGCGGGGGATTTCGCGCGGATCGTCCTGCAGGTCGGCGTCGAGCGTCATCACCAGTTCGCCTCGCGCGGCGCCGAAGCCGGCACTCAGTGCGGCCGCTTTGCCGAAATTCCGCCGAAACCGTAGGCCAGTGACCCGCGGGTCTTCCAGAGCGATGCGGCGAATTTGCCCCCAGGAGCCGTCGCTCGAGCCGTCATCGACGAAGATGATTTCGAGATCGTAGCCTTTTTCCTGGGCGACCGCCGACAGCTCGCGGTGCAGTCCCGCCAGGCTTTCGACCTCGTTGAAAACCGGAATCACCGCCGAAAGAAGATGCGGGTGATCGCTCGGTTTCGGCTCCATGATCTTCTCCCAATCGCATTGCCCCGGACGCTCGGAGGCCCAAATCTGCCGGCCACGTGCGCATCCGGCCACCGGAATCGCGCGGTTGCGGGGCGGTCAACAGTTCGAGCCGGCTTCGAGCGGCTCGGCCCCAACCGTTTCGCGGTAATCCGTGGCGGGCGGGCGGACCAAATACAGAATAATTGAAACCAGGACGTCCGACACCACCGAGACGAATCGCAACAAGATGGCCGAAACGACGGCATTGGTAGGACCATATACCGGCGTGAAGACCTCGATGATCACGAATTCGCGAATGCCGATTCCGCCAGGAAAAAAGGCCAGAAAGCCCCCCACGACTCCCAGAGCGACCACCGCCGTGTGCAGCGGCCAATTCGTCAGCGGCCCCCCAGCCCATTCCCCCAATGAACGCAACACTGCCCACAAGCTCAATCCTTGCACCCACCAGCCGGCCCCCATCATCAGCCAGCCCCAACCAAGTGTGCTGAAACGGATGTGATGCATTTGG
>DATJTR010000756.1:0-2818 GCA_035503215.1 Pirellulales bacterium | reverse complement strand
ATCCGGCCGACCCACGGCAATTTCGGCCCGATCTGCCGGCCGAGATCGTGACGATCTTGAGCCGGCTGCTGGCCAAGAACCCGGCACGGCGCTATCAGTTGCCCTCGGAATTGATCGCCGACCTGAGCGCGGTGGTTTACGAGGGCAGCTCGCCGCGGTACCGAGTCGATTCAAGTTTTGCCCGTGCACTCGCCGTCGGCCAGCCCGTGGCCTGGCGGCGACACGTCCCGTGGCTGGTGCCGGTCGTGGCTCTGTTGATCATCGTCGGTGGGGTGGCGATTTACGATTTCGTGCATGAGCGGGCGATGCCGGCCGCGCCACTTGAGCCCAGACCTGGCGGCGAACCGGCCGCATCCGCCATGGGCAGTGCACCAGACACCCAAAACGCACCGCCGGTGGTTCCGCGCGGCGAACCGAGCCTATCACGCGACGCCGTGTTCCCAGATGACAACCACGCTGAGCCGGCGGCGGTCGCCGCGGGGTCTAAGGCGTCGGCCGACGGCCCGGCGAATCCGTCGGAAGTCGATCTGACGCAGTGGTTCAATCAATCTTCCTGGCGACGGAAAAGCGCGAACGTCTTTGGCCAGTTGATTCAGGCAATCGGCCAACAACAGCCGGCACCAGGGTCGACGGTCGAACAGCCCAAGATGAGTGCGGCAAACGTGACGAATCCGAACGTCGCCCGGCCCGATGCGGCCGCAGGCAATGCGAACGCTGCAGCGACCGGCAACGCCCGCTTGCAGGCGCCAGGGAAAGTGCTGGTCGTGGCGACGAATCGCCAGGACCAGGGCGTTTTCGCCAGCTTGCAGGCCGCGGTCAGTGCTGCTGCCAGCGGCGACGTCGTGGAGCTCGATTTCGACGGGCGCCATGAAGAGCGCCCGTTGGAACTGGCGAACAAAGATTTGACGTTGCGGGCGGCCGAGGGGCGACGACCGGTGCTCGTGTTTCGGCCAAGCGACGCCGACGTGGTCGGTTATTCGCGCAGCATGATGATCGTGGCCGGGGGCAGTCTCGTGCTGTCCGGTCTCGAGATCGAACTGGAAATGCCCCGCAAGATTTCGGCCGATTCTTGGGCCCTGTTCGAGATTCGTCGTGCCGAGCGGTTGCGGCTGGAGCGGACGACGCTGACGATTCGCAACGGCGGAATGCACCAGACTCCGCTGCACTCGGCCGTGGCGTTTTTCGATCTTAAGACCCCGCCGGGCAGCGATACGATGGCCGTCGGCAGCACGGTGCCGCCGCTGGTGGAGCTGGTCGATTGCGTCGTGCGCGGCGAGGCGGCGTGCTTGCGAACGAACGAACTCGAACCGGTACGGCTGGATTGGTCGAATGGTCTATTGGCCACCAGCGAAAGTTTGCTTTTGGCCCGAGCCAGCGGCGGCCGCTCTCGAGCGTCGGGCAGCGTGGAAATCGAGCTCCGTCGCGTGACCGCGATCGTTCATAACGGCCTGGCCCGGGTGTCGAACAACGAAGACGCGCCGTACCTGATGGACACGACCATCCGTTGCACGGCCTCGGTGGTGGTGGCCGACCCGGGCGCACCACTGGTCGAAGAGCGAGGGGTCGACACGGCCGGGCAATTTCGCGATCGTTTCGCCTGGTCGGCCAGCCACTCGGACTTCGAGGGTCTCGACCTGGTCGTCTGGCGAATCGTGCATATGCCCTCGGGTGAAACGTTCGACATGGATTTCGCGACCTGGCACGACTACTGGGGAGCCGAGCACGAAGTCGACTGCCGGCGGGGGGCCCTTCCCTGGATGGCCAAAGCGGCGGCCAAAAAACGTTTGAGCGAGTTGTCGCCGGCCGACCTGGTCGGGCCCAGCGACGCGGTCGAGGCGACCGGAGCCGATGTTGGGGGCGACCGGGCGCTGCTGCCGATTCCCTCGCCGATGGAAACACCTGGCGGCGTCGGGCCAGAAACGTCCCCGGCACGCTGATCGGCCGGTCTCCGGCGGCCGGTTTTTCCTCCGCGCAGCGGGCCGGAAACACGCCGTCCGATTTGCTTGACACGCTCTGGGGCGCTGATTCTACTAGGTGGGCCTTCCCGGGCCCCGGGCCCGTCAAGCAGCCTGCCACGATCGCCCTCGCCAATGTTTTGTGGTCCGAGACCCGACCGGCGGGCAGCGCCAGCGGGGCGGGCGTGCCGGCGAATCTTGGGCTCAGTCACTACCTGGACATTCTGGAGAACGAATCTATGAAAAAGGTCGGCACGCTCGTGTTGTGCGCGGTGGCTTTGGCGGTCGCCGTGAACTGGAGAGCAGCTCCGGTTCAAGCCTTCGGCGAGTTCAAGAAGGAGTTCGACAAGAAGTATGTGAAGGACGTCAACGATCCGCAGATCACGCCCGAAGAAAAGGCTTTGGCCGAAGCTGCCGGCGCTGCCAAGTGCGGCATCTGCCACACCGGTCCCGAAGGCAAGAACAAGAAAGTTCGTAACACCTACGGCGCGGCGCTCGACAAGCTGTTGAGCAAGGACGACAAGAAAGACGTCCCCAAGATCGACGGCGCGCTCGACACCGTGGCGGGCCAGAAAAGCGATCCCAATGACGCCAACTCGCCCACCTTCGGCGAGCTGATCAAGTCGGGCAAATTGCCGGGCAAAGATCCTCCGCCGGCGGCCAACTAGTCCCACAGGCGCCAGGCAGGCACGTTTTCGCTGCCAGCACGACCGCTCGAAATCGCAGGCCGAGCCGCCCCAGGGTGGCTCGGCCTGCAGTGTTTTGAGGCCGCTGGACTCCGATCAACCGGCGGCCGCGGTGGGAGGCGCTGGGGCCGCTGTTTCGATCGATCCGGTGGGACGCCCGAGCTGCCGAATGCGCAC
>DATJTR010000755.1:0-6638 GCA_035503215.1 Pirellulales bacterium | reverse complement strand
CCTGGTTCACGGCTCGCCCGAGGGGCTACAAAGCTACTGGCATGAGAACGGCCAGAAGCGTCTCGAAGTGACCTTCAAAAATGGTCAAAAGGAAGGCCCCTGGGCCGAGTGGTACGATAACGGCAAGATGCGCGCCCAGGGGGCCTATCTCGCCGATAAGCCCGACGGCAAATTCAGCTTCTGGTTCGAAGATGGCAATCGCTGGGCGATCAAGCATTATTCCAAGGGGATCGAGGACGGCCAGTGGTCCGAGTGGGACCGCGAAGGCCGCTTGTTGCCGACCAGCTTTCGCGGCGACACCTCGGCTGCGAAGTGAGCGACAAGGCCGGCAAGCCGCTGGCTGCGAACGCTAGCCGGTCATCTTTTTCGGAATGGTGAAGGTGTAGAGGATCACTACCGCACCGACCGACATCAGGCTCCAGGGCGCCCATTCGGGGGGTTCGATCTCGCGTGAGCTGCTCGGCAGCGAGAACCCGGCGGTCGCCGAATTTGAGCCACTGGCCATTTCGGCCTTTTCGACGACCAGGCACTCCACGCCTAGAATCAGGCAGCAGATGCCCATCGCCAAGAAAAACGCGCGTAGCATCGTTGGATCCTCTCTCTTGCGGTTTTCATCGTCCACTTCTGCTAGCTGACTCCAACTGGTTTGCTCTCCGCAGGGGCATCGCAGCCAATCGTCACGCTGGACGGAGTGCGTAGTAATGACTTTGAGCTTCGTGTCGGCCCCTGTAGACGTTCCCGTGCTCTAGCGTCACGGTCACGTCGCGCTGAGCATGCACGACACGCGCGTCTTTCCGCCGATCGAGGGGAGACGCCGTCTTACCATGTCGGAGGTAAACCGCCTGGCCGGCCTTCGCGATTCGACGCCTCAGGAGCCGCCATCCCACCGGCGACATGGAGCCGTTCCCTCCGACGTTCCCGCGCTTTCGCTAGGGAGCTGGGCAGCCATTCAGGCCGTGAGGAGAGGCTTTGAGGGTTTGCACCGCGCCGTTACGTTGCAAAAATGTGGAAAACTCGGCCGTTTATGCTGCGTAGTCAATAAGGGCAGCCAATTAAGCCGAATCGATTTGAGAGGGCCTATCGTGTAGGCTTAGGCCCCATTCGGGCGAGAAGGGCTCGGTGGCCGGTCCAGGCGGCGTAATGGCCCGCTTGGGGACAATCGGGGAAAATACCGCCTGAAGTTTTCTTGGTAAGCCGGGCGGCGATGTGCGGCCCGCGAAGTGGCATTTGCATCGATTCGCGATCAGCCCGTATAATTGTGCCGGGTTTTCTCGCTGTTCGGGAGCATTGGGTATTGTCGACGAAACCCAAAATTTTGTTCGTCAGCGACGGTGAGCCAACGGCGGCCGCACTCGTCGATCACCTGCGCGAACACTATGACGTGATTGAGTCGCAAAGCTCGCTACGGGCTCTCAGCCGGCTTGCGCGCGAGAATTTCGTCGGCGTCTACGTGGCTTCCGAACATCTTTCGGACGCGGTCCAGGTCGGCAAGCTGCTGCAAAACGAGCGCATCTTGCAGGGCATGCCCGATGGCATCGTCCTCTTGGATTCCGACAACACGATCATCTGGGGAAACGGCCGGTTGCGGGAATGGACCGGCACCGAGAAGGTCGTCGGGGCAAATTTCTACGCCATCCTCGGCAGTCCCGAGATTCTCGGTCCCGATTTCTGCCCGTTCCACACCGCTCTGGCGACCGGTCGGGCGAGCAGTTCCACGCTACGTTCCGCCGATAACCGCTATTACCAGGTTCACGCCGCTCCGATCTCCGATGCCGGCCAGCCGCCGCGGCACTTGATCGTCACCGTTCGGGACGTCACCGGCGAGATGCTGCAGCAGCAGAAGCTTGCGGCCATTCACCAGGCCGGCGTCGAGTTGGCCGATCTGACGCCCGACGAACTGTCGCACATGACGGTCGAGGAGCGGATCGACTTGCTCAAGTCGAATATCCTGCACTTCACCAAGGACCTGCTCAACTTCGACGTCGTGGAGATTCGCCTGCTCGACGCCAAAACGGGTCGGCTCGAACCGCTGCTTTCGGTCGGGCTGACGAGCGAAGCCTCGAACCGCCAGCTTTTCGCCCAGCCGCAGAACAACGGCGTCACCGGCTTCGTGGCGGCCACCGGCAAAAGCTACCTGTGTGAAGACACCACGGCCGATCCGCTCTATCTGGAGGGCTGTCGCGACGCCAAGAGTTCCTTGACCGTGCCGCTGGTTTTGCACGACGAAGTCATCGGCACGTTCAACGTCGAAAGCCCCGAAGCCCGCGCTTTCAGCGAAAGCGACTTGCAGTTCCTGGAAATCTTCACGCGCGACGTGGCCGTGGCCCTGAATACGCTGGAATTGCTGCAGGCTGAAAAGGCCTCGACGGCGGCCGAAAGCGTCGAGGCCATTCACAGCGCCGTGGCACTGCCAGTGGACGACATCTTGAACGATGCGGTCAACATCATGGAGCGCTACATCGGCCACGAACCGCAGGTGGTCGAGCGGCTGCAGAACATTCTCCGCAACGCCCGCGATATCAAGCAGTTGATTCAACGAGTGGGCCAGAAGATGGCCCCGGCGCAGGCTCTGCCGGCGTTCGCCCAAGCCGAGGAACGCCAATCGTTGCGTGGCCGGCGGATTCTCGTCGTCGACGCCGACGATGCGGTCCGCAGCGCCGCCCACAACTTGCTGGAGCGCTATGGCTGCGTGGTCGAAACCGCCCACGATGGCGCCGAAGCCCTGTGCATGGTGCGCGGCGTGGCCTTGCAGGGTCACTACGACGTGATCATCGCCGATATCCGCCTGCCCGATTTTTCCGGTTACGACTTGATGGTCAAGTTGCAGGCCATCCTCGATCCGGTGCCGCTAGTGCTGATGACCGGCTATGGCTACGATCCGGGGCACTCGATCGTCAACGCCCGCCGGGCGGGCCTTCCCTCCTGGGCCGTCCTCTGCAAGCCCTTCCGCCTCGATCAGTTGCTCGACACCGTGGAAAAGATGGTTAAGAGCCCCAACCCGGTTCCGCAATCTTGACCACCGTCGTTGTTACGCTGCTGCTCGTCGTGGCCCTTGCCGGCCACGTGATCTGGTGGCTCGGCCTGACCAATCGCCTGCACGCGACGAGTCTCGCGCGGCAACCGATGAAGCTGATCACCGGACTCTTCAATTGCGCGCTGCTGGCCATTCCGCTGCTCTACCTCAACCATTGGCTGCGCGGCGGTGCCTGGCTGCCTGACGAGTTTCAGCGATCGTCCGGATTCGCCATCGCCCAACTGTTCGACGGATGGAATCTCTATCTGCTCTTGGCGATCGCCGTCGCCGTGGCGCGCGGGCCGGTTTGGATTAGCGATCGTCTCGGACATCGACCGCCGCCGGTCGTCATGCAGCATCGCATTCAATCGATCGATGTTGCGGCCCGCTTGGGTTACTGGCCAATCGCGGGTTGGCGGGCCCATCTCTTCAGTCATGTTCCCGGAAATCAAATTTTCCGACTCAACGTCGACGAAGAAGAAATCGAAATCGATCGGCTGCCGCTGGCGCTCGCCGGCTTGTCGATCCTGCATCTATCCGATTTCCATTTCAGTCCTCGGATCACGCGCGACTATTTCGATCAGGTCGTGGAAATCGCCAATCGTCTGCAGCCCGATCTGATTGCCGTGACCGGCGACATCTGCGACGTGGCCGCGCGGATCGAATGGATTGGCCCGATCTTTGGCAAACTCGCGGCCCCCCTTGGCAAGTATTTCGTGCTGGGAAACCACGACTTGCGCGTGAAAGACGTGCCCCGCCTGCGGGCCGCCCTGTCGGCGGCCGGCTGCGTTGACCTGGCGGCCGGGCCGCGGACGATCGAGGTTCGTGGCCAGCGGGTGTTGTTGGCCGGCAACGAACGCCCTTGGTTTCCGCTGGCCGACGCTACCACCTCGGCACTGGGGCCCGGCGAACCGCCGGCATTCAAGATCCTGCTGGCCCATTCTCCCGATCAATTTTCTTGGGCGCGGCAGAACGACGTCGATCTGGTGCTGGCCGGTCACACGCACGGCGGACAAGTCTGTTTGCCTGGAATCGGCCCGGTCGTTTGCCCCAGCCGGCACGGCATCCGGTACGCCGAAGGGACATTTTTCGAGCCGCCGACGCTGATGCACGTCAGCCGTGGGGTGTCGAATCTGTTTCCGCTCCGCTTGCTTTGCCCGCCGGAGATGACCAAGCTCGTGCTGCATCAGGCGCACGGCAGGCGGATATAGAGCTCGCGCCGGCTGGATCGTTCTGTTCGGCCCCGTCCGCACCTGCCGCGGGCAAAATCGGCCTGGCGGCCCTCCCGCCTCCGCCGCGGCGATCTCACGCCAGTCGGCTGTCTTTTCCCTCGCCGGCCATGCCAGCGCGGCTGCTCATTGACAGCCGCTCGGCAGCCAACCTATGCTCGTCCCATGAAACCAATCATTCAAATCTCGCTCGACTTGACGAATATCCCCGAAGCCCTCTCCACGGCCGAAATGGCCATGCGGGCAGGCGTCGACTGGCTAGAGGCTGGCACCCCGCTGATCATCGCCGAAGGGATGAATGGCGTAAAAGCCCTCCGCGAACGGTTTCCCAAAACGCCGATCGTCGCCGACCTGAAAACCATGGATGGCGGCTGGCTCGAAGCCGAAATGATGGCCAAGGCCGGTGCCACCCATGTCGTGGTGATGGCCCGGGCGCACGATGAGACGCTCAAGTGCGTCGTCAAGGCCGGCCGCGATTTCGGCGTCCAGGTGATGGGGGACAATCTTGCTTGCGAGGACATGGTTGCCGGCGCTAAGCGGATGGAAGACCTGGGTTGCGACTTCGTGATCCACCACATCGGTTACGACGAGCGCCGCGGCATTGCGGCCCGCGGCCTGCGAATGCCTAGCCCGCTCGATCAATTGCGCGAAGTGGTGCGGGCGGTCCGGGTGCCGGTGCAGGCGGTCGGCGGTTTGACGCTCGAGCAGGCGGTGCGCACGCCCGAATATGGCGCGCCTTTGGTTGTGCTGGGCGCACCTCTGACCGTCGATGCGGACGCCTTCAAAACCGCTTCGGGCGACTTGGAAAGTTCCTTGCGATTGATCTGCAACAAGGTTCACGAGTACGGCGATGTGCCGGTGGGAGGCGGACAGTGACTGGAGCGGCAACAAAGCAAGCGGCGGTGGTGAATTTCGCGCCAGAAAAGCATAGCGTCGAAATGCGCGACATTCCTCGGCCCTCGATCGGTCCCGACGACGTCCTGCTGGAAGTGGCGGCCGTCGGCGTCTGTGGCAGCGACCTGCACCAGTGGACCGGCGAACACAGTTGGCCGGTGAACTATCCCGTGGTGCTCGGCCACGAATTCGCAGGGGTCGTCAGCCAGATCGGCGAACGCGTGAGCGGTTGGAAGGAAGGGGAACGCGGTGTCAGTGAAACCGCTGCCGTGATCGACCCCAACAGTCCTTTCACGCGCCAAGGGCTGTACAATCTCGACCCGACCCGCAAAGGCTTCGGTTACGGGGTCGACGGCGCCATGACCCGTTACGTGCGCGTCCCCGCCCGCTGCCTCCATCACTTGCCCGACAATCTCAGTTTCGAGAAGGCCGGCCTGACCGAGCCGTGTTGCGTCGCCTACAACGCCGTGGTGATGAACGCAGCGATCAAGCCTGGCGACCGCATCGTAGTGCTCGGCCCCGGGCCGATTGGCATCCTGTGCGGCGCGATGGCTCGCCTCCAGGGGGCTGAGGTGGCCGTGGTCGGCTTGGAGCGCGATCGCGCCCGGCTCAACATTGCCGAACAGTATGGCTGCGAGGCGATTGTCGAAGGCTTGGAAGACTGGGTCCGGGCCGGCGATGGGTTGGGCGTCGACGGCGTGGTCGACGCAGTCGGCATTTCCGCCGCCCTGAAAACCGCGCTCGACATCGTGCGACCGGCCGGCTGGGTCAGCAAGGTGGGCTGGGGCCGCGCGCCTTACGGCTATTCGCTCGATCCACTCGTCCAAAAGAACATCACGCTCCGCGGAAGTTTCAGCCACAATTGGCCGATCTGGGAACGCGTGATCCGACTGCTGTCCACCGGTCAGCTCGACGTCAGCAAGGTCATCGGCGGCGTCTGGCCCCTTGAGCATTGGCATGAGGCGTTCGAAGAAATGCATTCCGGCCGGATCGTCAAAGCCGTGCTGAAGCCTTGATGCGCGAGCCGCCCGTCTTCTACCGATTGCAAGATTCCCTGATGTTTTCGCCGTCTGCCGACGGTCCATCATCCATTCTTTTCTCCAAACATCCCCACGTTCCAGGCATCGACCATGCGGTTAGCGGATAAAGTCATTCTGATCACCGGCAGCACCACGGGCATCGGCGAGGCCTTCGCCCGGCGCTGCGTCGCCGAGGGGGCGCGCGTCGTCTTGCATGGGCGCGATCGCGCCCGTGGTGAAGCACTGGCTGCCGAGTTCGGCGATCGAGCAGCGCTGGTAATCGACGATCTCGCCGATCCGGCCGCCCCCGAGCGCATCGTCGCGGCGGCGATCCGAGCCTTCGGCCGTTTGGACGGATTGATCAACAACGCGGCTCTCGTCGTTCGCAGCACGCTTGCGGACACCACGGTCGAGCTGTTCGATCGCGCGATGGCCATCAACGTTCGTGCCCCTTTCTTGCTGATGAAGGCGGCGATGCCGCAC
>DATJTR010000754.1:0-3024 GCA_035503215.1 Pirellulales bacterium | reverse complement strand
GTTTGAAGGTCTCGGGCCGTAGGACCACCAACACCGAGCCGATGATGCTCCCGATGAGGCTTGGTCCGGCCAGCCACCCTACCCAGCGCCGCACGGGAGCGAGTTCGCGGCGATAGCCCCAGATTGCCGCGAGCGAAGCGGGAACCAGCGCCACCGTGCTGGTGCCATTGGCCAAGACCGAAGCCGAATCCGACGTTCCGAGCGCGGCAAACAGCGCCGGAAAGGTTAACAGTGTGCCGCCACCGGCGACCGCGTTGATGGCGCCGGCCGCGGCGGCCGCGAGACAGAGCCAGAAATAGGTTTCGAGCATTGGGCCGCGATTGCCCCCAGAGGGGTTAGAGACTTGACGGTGGACCGATGGCTACCGCGTGACGGCGGCACGCAGCCGACGAAAGTCACGCTCGCGTGGCGTGGTGGCCGCCTAGTATGGCAGTTGCAGGACGGCCAGCAAAAGGCCCGCGCTCGGGCCATGCACGAGCGGTTGACATTCTCGTGCTGCCGTGGGTTCGTGGGCCGCTAGGAATTCCAGGGGAGGGACGCGACCCAGCCGGCGGCGGCGGGGCGCCGGCTGGGCGCGCAGGGTGCGGAAAGCGGCTGACCGGCTACGGTTGCGTCGGCCTTGACCCAAGCGCGCACCGACTCCTATACTCTCGGTTTGGCAATTGCCCCGCGCGCTTGGGGCAGCGCAGCGAGGCATCGCTTCTCGTTTTTTTGAGCGCGGCATCGTTGGCCTGGGGACGCTCGATCGTCATCCGCTGGGTCGGCGCCCAGGCACTGCTGGCAGGGATTTCTGGCATGAAAACCGAACGACGCCACGAGCTCGAAACCAATCAACTCGCCCACTCGCTGGCCCATTGGGTCGATGCAGTACGGCCGTTTCTGAACACCATCTTGGTGCTGATCCTGGCGGCACTCGTGGCAATCGGAATTTATACCGTGGCCAAGTCGCGGAGTGCGACCGCCAATGCCTCGGCCTGGAACGAGTACTTCGCGGCGCTGGGGCGCATCGACGGCTCGACGCGGCTCAAGCTGGAAGACCTGGGCGAAGCGCACGGCGGTACCCCGGTCGGATGGTGGGCACTGTGCACGGCGGCCGACTTGGGATTGAACGAGGCCACCAACCAATTGTTTCGCGACAAAATGTTGGCCCAAGACATTCTGCGCAGCGCGGCCGACCACTACCAGACCGTGCTGGGGCAGACCAGCGATCCGACGTTGATCAAGCGGGCCTCGTTTGGACTGGCACAAGCCCACGAGTGCCTGGGCCAGATCACCCACGCCGAAGAAGAGTACGAGGCCATCGTCAACAAGTGGCCGGGCACTCCGGTCGCCAAGGCCGCCGAAAAGCGGGCCAAGGATCTTAAGCGTCCCGAGACGCGGCAGTTTTATGATTGGTTTGCCAAGCAGGATATCGGCAAGCGCATCACTCCCGGCTCGAATCAGCCCGGGCTGAAATCACCCTTCAATCTCAACATGCTTCCCGACATGCCCGAGGGATCGAGCACGCCGCCGGCCGACGGAGCCGCACCAGGCTCGGCCGACGCGAGCGACCCTCTCAAAGGGCTGACGGTCACGGTGACTCCGGGAGACAAGCCCGCGTCGGATGCGACTCCCGCTGAACCGAGCGCGACGGAACCAGCCGCGACGGAGCCGACGGCGACTGCGCCCACCGCGACGGGGTCCGCCCCGGCCGGCAAGAACGCGCCCGAGTCGAAGTAGCGATGACCGAGGAATCGTCCGCTCGTCCGGTCGTCGAACTGATCGTTCCCGAGAGTCACGCCGGCAGCCGTCTCGATTGGTTTCTGGCCAAGCAGTTGCCCCAGTACAGCCGGGTGCATTTGCGGCGGGCGATCAATGCCGTGGGGGTGAAAGTCGAAGGGCACAGGGCCAAGGCTTCGCATCGCCTGCGGGCGGGGGAGCGGGTGTCGATGGAGATGCCCGATTTGCCCCGCGAAGGCCCGGCTCCCGAGAACATCCCGCTCGACGTTCTCTACGAAGACGCCGAAATGGCGGCGATCAACAAGCCGCCAGGGATGGTGGTTCATCCGGGCAAGGGACATTGGGCGGGCACGCTCACCAGCGCGCTGGCCTATCACTTCGAACATTTGAGTGCGGCCGGTGGTCCCACGCGACCGGGCATCGTCCACCGGCTCGACCGCGACACGAGTGGCGTGTTGGTCGTGGCCAAGACCGACAGCACGCACATGCGGCTCTCCGAGCAGTTCGAGCAACGGACCACCGAGAAAGAATACTTTGCGATCGTGGTCGGGGTCCCCGATCGGGATCGCGACGTGATTGACTTGCCGATTGGCCCGCACCCGAGCCACCGCGAGAAAATGGCCATCCGGCGCGGGCATCCCGACAGCCGCGAGGCACAGACTTTCTACGAAGTGATCGAGCGGTTCGACGGCTTCGCGGCCCTGCGTGTGTTGCCCAAGACGGGCCGCACCCACCAGATCCGCCTGCACCTGGCCCACGTCGGCTTTCCCGTGCTGTGCGACCGGCTGTATGGCGGGCGGGCACGGCTGGTGCGCGAAGAACTGCAGCGCAGGCCGGGGGATGCGACCTTCGTGCTCGAGCGGCAAGCGCTGCACGCCCGACGGTTGAAGATCGTCAATCCGGCGACAGGGCTGCCCGTGGAATTCGTCGCGCCTCTGCCGGCCGACTTGACGACGACGCTCGACGAATTGCGCCGCCATCGCCCGCGTTGAGCGCGACTGGCAGGACGCATCCCGCCAGGGGCCTGCTAGCGCACGTCGGGCTTTTGCGGCTGGTCGGCCGGTGTCTGGCCGAAGAGAAAGTGCATCAGGTCGCGCGTGCCGAGGGTGCGCGGACTGGCGAAAAGCTCGCCTGCGGGGAAGCCCGCCGCCGCGCCGCAGTGCAGCGCCATGGCTTCGACCCGGCGGTAGATATATTCCTTGGCCGGCGGGAACTGCGTGGCGTAGGCGCGAACGCTGGCCAGCTTGGTTTCCAGCGTTTCGCCGATGTCGACCACGAGGTGCCCGGCCGCGGCGGGCAGTTCGA
>DATJTR010000753.1:0-6396 GCA_035503215.1 Pirellulales bacterium | reverse complement strand
CACAGGCCTTGTTCCGCCAAGGCGAGGCGGCCTATCTGGCCGGCCACGACCGGGCGGCTCGCGCGTCGCTTGAAGCCTTCGTCGAAAAGTATCCCAGCGACCCGCGGAACGCTTACGCACTGGTCTACCTGGCCGAAACGCTGCTGGCCGCGGGAGAGAGTTCCGCGGCGAAAAAATACTGCGCCAGGGCCATGCAAGACCATCCGCAGGGGCCGATGGCCACGGAATGCCAATTGTGCCAGGCCAAGGCCGACGAACTTCTGGGCAACACCGACGACGCACGCCAGGCCTATGCCGCGCTTGCCGATGCGGCAGCCGGCGAAGCGGCCGACGAGGCGCGCTATCGACTGGGCATGTTGGAGAACGGGGCCGGAAACTTCGACGCAGCCATCGGGGTGCTGGCACCGCTGGCAGAAAAGGCGACGGGCAGTGTCGCCCAAAAAGATGCGGATGACAACGCCGCAGAGGCTGCGGCCGATCCGCTGCTCGCCGACAAAGCGGCCGTGGCCTATGGCTGGGCACTCTACAAACTAGGCCGCTACGACGATGCCGAACGCTGCCTGGCCGCGGTCGCTGGCCACGACGGCAGCAGCGACGAAGCGCAATTCTGCTTGGGACTCGCCCGCGCCGGAGGGCAGAAATGGGAGGGGGCGATCGGCCCGCTCGAATTTGTCGAACAGCATGCGGCCGACGCGGCCCGGGTGACGCAAGCCCGCGCGGCCTTGTCGATTTGTTACGCCCACTGCGGCCGGGTGGACGAAGCCAAGGCCAAGTATGCCGCCTTTTTGCCGGGCCAGCCGCCGGTCGAGCTGGCCAGCGCCACGACCTATTGGCTGGCCGAGGCGGTGCTCGGGCGAGATCCGGCTTGGGCGAACCAGTTGTTCGAGTCGCTGACGAAAGAAGGGACGGCTCCGGAGTATTCGGCGCGAGCCTTGGCCGGGCTGGCCTGGTCGCAATTGCAACTTTCCGATCCGGTCGGTTCGGCCGCGACGTTCGAGCGGTTGCTGAAGGCGTTTCCCAACGATGCACGAGCGCCCGAAGCGGCGCTGGTGCGCGGGCAGGCGCTGGAGATGATCGACCAGGCGGATCCGGCCTTGTCGATGTACGGGCTGGTCATCGAAAAATATGGCCAAAGCAAACAGTATCCCGACGCACTCTGGAAGGCGGGCCGGCTCGCGCAGCGGCTGAGCCGGCTGCGGGAAGCCGAGGCACATTATCGCCGTCTGGCGGCGGTCGAGCCGGCATTCGGCGAGTACGACGCCCTGCTCTTCCATTGGGCGGAAACGCTCGCCGGACTTGAGCGCCACGACGAAGCGGCCGAAACGCTGGAAAGGCTGCGGCGCGATTTCGCCACCAGCGCGCTCGTGCCCGATGCCACGTACCAGTTGGCCGAGGCGGCGATGGCCGCGAAAGACTATGGCCGAGCCGACGCGCTGGCCCGCGAGATCGCGGCGATCGAGCCGGCCCCTAAAGTGCTGGCCGAGGCGCTGTATCTCGAAGCCCGCGTGGCGATGGCCCGCGAGGATTGGGCCGGCGTGGCCGAGCCACTCACGCGGCTGACGCGCGATTGCCCCGACAGCCCGCTCGTGCTGTCCGCCCGGTTCTGGCAGGCCGAGGCGAGCTTCCGTGCGCATGAATACGCCCGGGCGGCGGAGGAGTTTGCCCAGCTCGAAAGTCAAACCGCCGGGCACACGGAGCCGTGGCTGGCCATGATTCCGCTGCGACAAGCCCAGGCGCTCGGCCAGCAGAACCGCTGGGCCGAAGCCTTGGAAACGGCGCGGCGGGTAGCGGCCGAGCATCCCGACTTCGACCAGCAGTATGAGGCCGATTACGTGATCGGCCGGGCGCTGGCCAGCCAGGCGGAGTTTGCCGCCGCGCGCGAAGCCTATGGCCGCGTGATCCGTTCGACCAGCGGCGCGAAAACCGAAACGGCCGCCATGGCGCAATGGATGATCGGCGAGACGTTCTTCCACCAGGAAAGCTACGACGAAGCGGTGGCGGCCTATTTGCGTGTCGAGGTCTTGTACGCCTGGCCCCGGTGGCAAGCCGGCTCGCTGCTGCAAGCGGCCAAATGTCAGGAGCTGCTCGGCCGCTACACGGAAGCGATCGAAACCTACGACCGCTTGATCAAGACGTATCCCGACAGCGAATTCACGGCCGAGGCACAGCAACGCCAGCGGCTGGCACAAAAACACGAAACCGTGCCCAAGCGCAAGCCGGCAAAAGGTTGATGCGGGCAGGCCCGGGTGCCGGGTTGGCGGAGTAATCGGTGCAGGGTGATAGATAGCAGCGTGGCACGCCCAGAATGGGCGTGGCAGGAAGCAACCACGATACGAAATTGAGTGAATGGCTCGGCGAGAGGCAAACCGCCGCGGCCTGGCGGGGCCAAGGCGGAACGGAAGCGAGGGATCGAGGCATGCAAATCGTAAAAGACAAGTTGGCACGCCCAGAATGGGTGTGGCGCGTGGGGCGAGGGTTGCTGGCCGCGGCGAGCGGCATCACGATCGCCCTGGCACTCGGGAGCGCTCCGCTGCGGGCCGCCGACGCAATTCAGGTGCCCGAGCCACCTGCCGAGCGGGCCGACGACGACGCGCGGCCGGCCACGGTCGGGCCCAAGAATCTGTTCGAAATCATCCGCCAAGGCGGACTGATCATGGGGCCATTGGTCCTGTGCTCGTTCGTCACGCTGGTGTTCGTGTTCGAGCGGGCGATCGCCCTGCGGCGCGGCCGGGTGATTCCGGCGCCGTTCGTCAAACGCTTCCTGGTTCAACTCAAAGAAGGCAAGCTCGATCGCGACCAGGCCCTGGAGCTGTGCGGCGAAAGCCAAAGCCCGGTGGCCGAAGTCTTCGCCGCCGCGGCACGAAAATGGGGCCGGGCGAGCGTGGAAATCGAACAGGCGATGATCGACGCCGGCGAACGCGTGGCGCACGGCCTGCGGAAGTATCTGCGGCTGTTCAACGCCGTGGCCCAGATGAGCCCGATGCTGGGGCTGTTGGGCACCGTGTTCGGCATCATCCACTTGTTCAACGACGTGGCCACCAGCGATGCGATGGGGCGGACCGAGCTGTTGGCCGCCGGCATCAGCGAGGCGCTGTTGACCACGGCCTCGGGATTGTCGGTCGCCATTCCGGCGTTGTGCATTTACATGTTTTTCGTCAGCCGCGTCGATCGGCTGTTGGTCGACATGGACAACCTGGGACAAGAGGTCGTGGCCGTGATTTCGGCCGAAGCGATTCAAGACGCCAAGGCGGCCCGCTCGAAGAACCGCGCCGCCGCGGCATGACGATCGCCGCTCGCCCCACGCGTAAACCCGTCGCTGAACTCCTCACTAACCCGAAGCCACCCACGCAGGCGTGGGTACCCGCGAGGGACACAAGAGCACGAATCGCCACAACGAAGTACCTACGTCCAACGCCCCTCGCTCGCGCGTCGGGTTAGTGGGCTGAGCATCCACCTTCTAACCCGACGCCACCCACGCAGGAGCGTGGGTACCAGCGAGGGACACAAGAGCACGAATCACCACAACGGAATACCCACGCCAAACGCCCCTCGCTCGCGCTTCGGGCTAGTGGGCGCGGAATATCACTCGCTTGACGGTCGGGCCGAATCGAACCGATGCCACTGAAGACCAGCCAACTCGAAGAGATGCCGGCGCTGAACTTGACGTCGCTGATCGACGTCTTGTTCTTGCTGATCATTTTTTTCATGGTCGGCACCAAGTTCATCGAGAACGAACGGCAGATCGAGCTCGAAGTGCCCAAGGTGGCCGCCGGCGGCGCGCTCTCCGCCGCGCCGGAAAAACGGGTGGTGAACGTCTATCACGACGGCGTGATCACGCTCGACGGGCAAACCGTCACGCTCGCGGAGCTCACCGCCCGGCTGGCCCATGCCACGGCCCAATACAAGCGGCTGGGCGTGCTGGTCCGCGGCGACGGCAACGCGCCGCTGCAGCAAGTGGCCAACGTGTTGGCGGCATGCAAACAGGCGGGGGTCGGCGAAATGGCCATCGCCGTGCGCGCGGCCGCCGCGGAGCCTGCCCATGCCCGCCGCTAATGGCACACTTTTATTGGCCACGCTGCTGGACGCCCAAACGGTGCGCTGGGTCGTCTGGTCGGGACTCGTCGCGCTGACCTTGGCGCTCTTGGTGTTGATGCGCACCCGCTGGGGGCAATCGCACCCGCTGCGCAAATGCATCGTGCTCTCGCTCGTCGCCCATCTGCTGCTGGGCATTTACACGACGACGGTCAACATCGTCACCGGCGGACGCGGACCGAACAATTCGGCGCCGCTGCGGGTGGCGTTCATCGCCGCCGACGTCGAGGGGCTGACGAACGCCGACGTCCCGTCGGACGCCACCGGCGAGCCGGAGCACGCCTGGGATGCGCTGGGCAACAGCTCGGCGGCGGAACTGAACGAAAAGATCACGCCGCCGAAACCGCTCGCAGGCAACGACGCCCCGCCCGCGGCTCCGCCCACGCGGCCGACGCCCGAAAGCAAATTGCCCGACGACATCGGACGGCCAGCATTTCCGAACCCGAGCACGCCGGCCAGCCAGCGGCATACGCCGGCCACGCCGCCGGCGGCGATCGAAGCGCCGCGGCCGGAACGCAGCGCGACGAGTGCGCCCGTTCCCGAGCGGCCCGCGACCACCGCGGTGCCGCCGCCACCTGATCCGGCAGGCGATATTCCACCGCCCCCCGCGCCAATTGCACAGCCCGACGTGCTCTCCGGGCTGGTACCGGTGCCGGCGCCGGCCAAGGAAACGAACAAAGCGCGAACGCGCACGCCCGGCCCATCCGCCGCGGCTGAAGCTGCGGTACCTTCGCCCTCCGGTTCGCCGAACAATCCGCCGGCCAATCCGACAGCCGGCAACCCGGCGGGAGACGCGGCCGCGAGTCCGCATCCGCTGCCGGAACTCTATGAGCTGCGCATGGAGCCCGATCGGCTGCGGGCGGCGATCGGACACGGCGGCACGCGCGAAACCGAGGAGGCCGTGAAGGCCGCCCTCACCTGGTTGGCGACGCATCAGACGGAGGATGGCCGCTGGCGGGGGCGGCAATTGGAAGCCGGTCGCGGCGGCGTGATCGATGGCCAGGATCGCCGCGATTCGGGGACGCAAGCCGACACGGGACTGACCGGCCTGGCGATGCTGGCGTTTCTGGCTTCTGGACACACACATCGCGAGGGGGAACACAAGGAGCAAATGCGGCGGGGCGTCGAATACTTGGTTTCGGTTCAGGCCGACGACGGCAATCTTGGCGGGCAGGGAACGCTGTACGAAAAGATGTATTGTCACGCCATGGCCACGTTCGCGCTCAGCGAATGCTGCGCGATGTCGCAAGACGATCGGCTGCGGACGCCAGTGAAGCGGGCGATCGACTACACGCTGCGGGCCCAAAACCCGGGCGGCGGCAGTTGGCGCTATCAACCCCGCGACGCGGGAGACATGAGCCAACTGGGCTGGCAATACATGGCCCTGAAGAGTGCCGAGATGGCCGGCATCCCGATTCCCACCGACACGCGGCTGGGCATGCTGCGGTTCATCGGCAGCGTGACCTCGGGGCGGCACAACGGACTGGCCAGTTATCGCCCCGGCCACAAAGTTTCGCGCACCATGACGGCCGAGGCCCTGGTCTGCCGGCAATTCATGGGAATGTCGCGGTCGAACCCGGCCTGCGACGAGGCGGGGGACTTTTTGATTGCCGAGTTGCCGGGGCAAGGAACGCCCAATTTCTACTATTGGTATTACGGCACCCTGGCCATGTACCAGTTGCAGGGGGAACACTGGAAACAGTGGAACGAGGCCCTGCAAAACACGCTGGTCGGCACCCAGCGGAGCGAGGGGGCGCTGGCCGGCAGTTGGGATCCCGATCCGGTTTGGGGGACCTGTGGCGGGCGTGCCTACAGTACGGCTTTGGGCACCCTGTGCCTGGAGGTTTATTACCGCTATCTGCCGCTGCACATCGAGGCGGCGTCGCGGGGCGGGCAGCGCAAATAGCGTGCCGGCCGGGTGTTTTGGCGTGCCGCGCCCGGCTCGAGGGCGGCTGTCGGAAGTTTGACAGCCCGAGGGTCGCCAGTAGAATTGATTGTTAGCGATCTGCCTGGGCCGGTGCGGCCTGGCGGAGGCGGCAATCCCTCAACCGTGTGCCGGCAGGCCCCAGATTCGAGCCGTCGGTACATCCCACCCCTTAGCAAGAGTGAAGCGCATGCTTGGCGTTTTTGGCGTCGGTCCCATGGAGTTGCTGATCGTCGGCGTGGTCGTGCTACTGCTGTTCGGCAGCCGCATCCCGTCGGTCGCGCGCTCGCTTGGCCAGGGAATGTTGGAATTCAAGAAGGGGATGCACGGAATCGAGGAACAGAAAGACGAAAGCCGGCCGGCCAAATAGGCTGCCGCGG
>DATJTR010000752.1:0-6259 GCA_035503215.1 Pirellulales bacterium | reverse complement strand
TGCCACGCTGATGCGAGCCTCTCGGAGTTCGCCGGTCCACTCACCCACCAACCGCTTTCGTGTCGCGTGTCCCACCATCACGCAGCCAATTATGAGGATCGACCCATGATCAAGTTCATCGCCTTCTCGTCGTTCGCTTTCACGATGATCGGAGCCTTCGCCGCCGTCCACGGGGCCGAGGCTGCCAAAGGCCCGCTCGATTTCACCATGACCAGCATCGACGGCAAACCGATTGAGTTGGCCAACTACAAAGGGAAAGTGGTACTGATCGTCAACGTGGCCAGCAAGTGCGGGCTGACCCCCCAATACGAGGCTCTGGAAGCGCTCTACAAGAAATACCAGGATCGAGGCTTCGTCATCCTGGGCTTTCCGGCAAACGAGTTTGGCCATCAAGAACCGGGAACGAACGAAGAGATCGTCCAATTCTGCAAAAGCAAGTACTCGGTCGACTTCCCGATGTTCGCCAAGATCGTCGTCAAGGGAGACGGTATCTCGCCCTTGTATCAGTATCTGACCTCCGCCGAGAGCGATCCCAAGTATCCCGGCGAGATCAAATGGAATTTCGAGAAGTTCCTGGTCGATCGCAATGGTCAGATCGTGAATCGGTTCGAACCGCGAACCAAGCCCGATTCTCCGGAAGTTACTGGGGCCATCGAAGCCGAATTGGCCAAAAAGTAAGCAGTGCGGGGCGCTCGGCGCAGGTATTTTTGCTCGGCCCAATAACCAGCGAGCGCAATAACCAGCGAGCGTTGCCCGCAGTGGCAAAAGCGAGCGGCGTGAGGCCCGACGAAGGAGGGGCCGAGCGCAATAGCACTCGCCGAGCGCAACAACGCTAAGTTCCCTGGAACTTCGGCCGCCGTTTTTCCGTGAAAGCGGCAATGCCTTCTTGCGCATCGGCCGTCTTCAGGCAATCAATGTAGGCGGCCGTGTCGTTGAGATAGGCGACTTTGGCCTGCGCTGGTTCGTCGAGATGCAGCACTTGCTTGGTGGCCCGCAGCGCCGCCGCCGGCGTGGCCAGCAGGGTCTTCACCAACTCTTCCGTGGCACGGTCGAGTTGATTGCCGGGTACGACACGGTGTACGAGCCCATAATCGTGGGCTTGCCTCGCCGAAATGGTCGCGCCGGTCAGGCACAGTTCCAGCGCCCGCGCTTTGCCGACCAGCGCCGTGAGCTGCGCCAATCCGTAGCCGGGGGGCCAGCCTAGCAACACTTCGGGCATGCCAAAGGTGGCACTCGTGGCCGCGATGCGAAAATCGCAAGAATAAGCGGCCACGCAGCCACCCCCGAGCGCCGGGCCGTTGACTTTGGCGATGAACACCTGCGGCAATTGCTCGATGGCCAGCCACATCCGCGCGTGCCGATGGCTCAGCTCGGTGGCGGCCGCCATGTCGAGGCCGCGCAAGCCCTTGATGTCGCTGCCGGCACAGAACGCCCGGCCGGCGCCCGTGACCGTAACCACTCGGATCTCGGGATGCCCAGCCAGGAAATGAATGAGCGTCCAAAAATCGTCGGTCAGCTCACGGCTGATGGAATTGCGCTGTTCGGGCCGGTTCAGCGTGACCGCCAGCAGCGGGCCGGCAGCCGAGATCGCCAGGTTGCGTAGCGGCGGCAGCGGACCGCGATTGGGATTCAGGTTCATGGGATGCAAGATTCCCTGAGGGAGTTTGGCGATCTTCTCTTCCAGCCGCTGCCGCATTTTTTCCAGGCGGACCACGGCCCGGCGGTGCGTCCCCCGGCCAATGGGTTCCAGCGCGTCGAACGCCACGACGTCGAAATCGATCGCCCGGTCGGTGAGGGCCGTGACCTTGGCCTCCGCGCGCACCTCGGCACCAATCGGCGTGGCGGCCAGATGTTGAATGTTCACCGAGGTTCCGACCGATTCCTCGTCGTCGTCGAGAAATGGGCGCAGCGCCTCCTTCGCGGCCCTTTCCATGAGCAGAATCATGTTGGGCGTCGAGAAGACGACCGCGCTAGCGCGGCCGGCGGCGGCATACTGCTGGCCGAGGTGAATCGTGTGCTGGGCGGCAACCGTCCACTGCAAGTGGCCGGTGTGTCCGATCGAAAGGCCGGGACGCATGAATTGCTGCACCGCAGGAGATGGGCGTCTTCGCTGTTGGCACGAGCGGGCTCACGACGCCAACTGCCAAGCGGAACGCCCGTGGCGTCGATTCTAATTGCCGTCGTCGGCGGATGCCACCGAGCGGCCCGAACGACAGGTGCCGAAATGCCGCGATCGCTTCCGCACTGCCATGGCTGTACACCATGACCGTGGAAGCGATCGCGGGTCGATCGTGATTCCGGCCTTGTCGAACTTGTCCTGGCGTCCGCTTAGCGGACCATGTTCGGCCGAGACTGGACCGGAGCCTTGGGACGAGTCGCCGAACGCTGGGCAGGTGCGGCCGGCGGATGGGCAGCGGTGGCACCCGGCAGCGGAGCGGGAGTCGACTGCACGACCTCGCCGGCGCCTTGTGCCATTTCCGACGCCTTGGCTACCTTGCCGTCTTCGTTCCACCAGGTCCACTGGCCAACCGGATGACCTTGTTTGTATTCACCCACGATCGACTTCTGGCCGTTCTCGTGCCACCAGATCCACTTGCTGGTCTGCTCCCCATCGACGTATTCGCCTTGCAGCGCCTTCTGACCGTTGGCATACCACCAGGTGAACTCGCCGACTTGCACGTCGTGGTCGTATTCCCCTTCGGTCTGCTTCTGACCGTTGGGATACCACACGATCCAGTGTCCGTGGCGTTCGTCTTTGCCTTGCTTCATGTAGGTGGCCGGCTTGGCGTTCCACCAATCGTCAGAGGTCTTCACGACTTCGCGAGCGAATAGATAGAGTCCCTCGCTCTTCGCCGCGCCCGATTTGTGCTTTTCGGTGCGCGAGCCCAACCGACGACCGTGCTGGAACGTTTCTTGGGTGACGAGCTTTCCGGCCGCCGCCCATTCCAGCAGCGTGCCGTTCAATTCGCCGTTGTCGAAGTGGCATTCACGCATTTTCTGGCCGTTGGGGAACCACCAGCTGTAATTGCCGTGCCGTTCGCCGTCGACGAACTCGAATTCGCTGATCTTGTGTTGATGGCTGTCGAAGATGACCCATTTGCCGTTCAGTTTTCCCATGTCGAACGACGCCTGGGAAATGAACGGTCCCTTGTACGAGTTGTAGGGGACCGCCTTCAGCAGCTCGACGTCCGCGGTCTTATACCAGCGGTTCCACACGCCGATCCGCTCGCCATATTGATATTGTCCTTCGACGATCAGCGAGCCTTGCTGGTCCCACATCTTCCAAGAGCCGTGGTTGACGTAGTTGCCCTCGGCGTCCTGGGTAACCTCGCGCTCGATCTTCACGGTCCGATTGGGATAGCGTTCGCGAATCACTTCGATGTCGCTGCCGTCCTCGGAGATTTGAACCGGTGGATCGGTGGTTGTGGCGCCCTCGTCTGCGCTGCCGCCCGAATCCTTCGCCGCGGCCTCATCGTCTCCGGCGAGCGGAGCGGCGGCTTGAGTCGTGTCGACGGCCGCAGGTTCCGAATCATACCCATCGGCAGCCGCAGCCGCGGCAGGCGCCGATTGTTCGAAGGCCGAAGGAACCGCCCCCTCGGCATAGACCATGGATGTCTGCCGCCATCCATACATTCCCAAAGCGACGGCAACGGCCGCCAGTGTCAAATGGCGCTTCATGGCACACACTCCTTGGATCGGACTACCCCGTGCGGGCACGCCGAAAGGCGGCGAATGGTTCGGTTACAAACGATACGACCGGCTTAAAGGGGCTTAGCCGTTCTATCGTCACGCGGCAGGCGGAGGGGTGAGAGCAGTTGCCAACTCTGACGCAATTTTTTGCCCGCATCGCCCGATGGCGCGCGCAAGCCATCACAGCGCACCGCCGCGGGCCTGACAGCGATCCTATGCTGGCGCGCAGGTAGGTAAGGGCGCAGCCGGATTGGGCTGCGGAGCAACTCGTGAACGATCAAGGCACGATCGCCAATAAGAAGCCGAGCACCGGCTGTCGACGCGGTGACGACATCTTATAAGGCGTTCACGCGGCTCGCCGGCAGAAGGCCGTTTTAGGCCTTCGACCGCATCGCCTTCTGGGCCCCTTCCTCGCAGGCCGCCAGGCATGCCTTCACGTCGTCGACCGGATCATTCTGCTTCTCCTCGTATTCCACGGAGAGGCAGCCGTCGGCGGGAAAGTCGACCTTCTTCAAAGCCCCAAAGACGCCGGCCAGATCCAGAAGTCCCTTGCCCAAGATCACTCCACGGGCATCTTTCTTGGGCGCGTCGTAATCCTTGAGATGCAGGCCATAGAGGCGGCCGGCGAGCAAGTGAATGACCCGCACCGGATCTTCGCCAGCCCGGATATAGTGCCCCAAATCGGCGCACGCTCCAATACTCGGGTGGTGACCTTTGATGGCCGTAAGCACGTCGGTCACTTTGTCGTACCGCGCGCCCGGTCCGTGATTGTGAATCGCGATCCGGATATCGTATTCGACGACCAATTTGTCCAGGCTCTCGAAGGCTTCGGGCGAGGGATCGGCCGAAATCGTGCGGGCGCCAATCCGCTTGGCAAACTCGAAAACGCGTCGGTTTGCGTCGTGGTCGCCGCCAAAACCGTTCACGCCATGCCCGGCGATTTTGATGCCCAGCGATTTCGCTTGCGCCAAGACTTTTTGGACCTGCTCCTCTTTCGCGTCAACCGGCAGATGCGTCGTGGCGATTTCAACGAAATGCAGTCCCAGGTCTTCGTGGATGATCTGGAGCGTCGTGTCGAGCGCGTAGGCACGCAGCGTATAGCTTTGAATTCCCAGCGGAAATCCGCCGAACCGGTCGGCAGCGTCGTCCGCCCGCGCGAAATTCGGCCGAGCGGCCCAACCGGCCAATCCTCCGGCCACTGCGGCACCCAGGAAACCACGTCGCGAAACGGCCGGTTGCATCATCGATTCTCCGAAAACCAGGGTTGGTGCAGGGGTCGTCAAAGCTTGTTCGGGCCGTCCGCCGTGTTGCACGGATATCCACCGGCGGCACTCGACTGCACCATCTTAACTTCGCGCACCCCGCAGGCACAAATCTGGCTGCGCTTCGGGGTAAAAAGGTCGCCGCCAGCGCTGTGCAGATTGCCGTTCAAGTGGTGTCGAGCAGTTTTAGATTGGGTGCGATTTCGGCAATCTGGGCCGCCATGAATCGCTGTACCCCCGTGGTCGTCTTGATCGACAAGGCGCGGCAAACGATGCGTTCCGCCCGCCGCCGAGTGAGGTGGCTGGTCAATTCCTTGATCGAGGGAATGAAAGCCGGGCTCATGCTAAAGCTCCGCAACCCCATGCCAAACAACAGCACGAACGCGCGGGGTGAACCCGCCATCTCGCCGCACAGCGTCACCGGCTTGTGCGCGTCGCGGCAGGCCCGAATGACGCCAGCCAGCACTTGCAGCACTGCCGGACTGAGCGGTTGGCAGAGATGACTCACCTTCGGATTGTCGCGATCCGCCGCCATCAGGTATTGCACCAGATCGTTCGAACCGATCGAAACGAAATCGACCACGTCGAGCAGATTGTGGATCGAAACCGCCGCCGCCGGCACTTCCAGCATGATGCCGATGCGCACCGGCCCGAACGCCTTGCCTTCGGCGATGAGTTGCTGGCGGGCTTTGCGCACCATGTTCTTTACGCGGCGGATTTCTTCCAGCGTCGTGATCATCGGAAACATCATGCGCACGCGCTGCTCGACGCCGGGTTCCTTCGCCGCGGCCCGCAAGATCGCCCGGATTTGGGTGCTGAAAAACTCGGGGTGCTCGAACGACAGGCGGATCGAACGCCAACCCATGAACGGGTTCGCCTCGCGGGCGTGCCCCAGATACGGAATCGTCTTGTCTCCGCCCAAATCGAGCGTGCGGATCGTGACTTGCCGATTCGGACTGGCGGCGATGATTTCGCGGTAGGCCGCCAGTTGTTCTTCTTCGTCGGGCACGTCGGGATGGGCCAGGAACAGATACTCGGTGCGAAACAGCCCGACCCCCGATGCTCCCATCGCTCCGGCCGCCTTGGCGTCTGCCAGATTGTTGATGTTGGCCAACAAATGGACCGCAATGCCATCGGCGGTGACGGCCGGTTGATCGCGATTCTCGGCCAGAGCGTCTTTCAGATCGAAAAACTCACGTTGCAGTTTCAGGTAGGCACTGGTGGTCTCCGGGTCGGGGTTGACCAACACGTGCCCTTCGCGTCCGTCGACGACGATCGTGTCGCCGTTCTTCACCTGCTTGAGAATT
>DATJTR010000751.1:0-3062 GCA_035503215.1 Pirellulales bacterium | reverse complement strand
CGACGGCTCGCCGCTCGACGTCGACGGGCGGCGCTGCAGTGTAGAAGACGCCATTCGCCGGGTGGAAGAAAGTTTGCGGGCGGGGTGATGGGCGCGGTGCCGACCGCGCCGCGGGGCGTATAATAAGGACCGACGGCCCATTCGTATCGCCGGCCTTTGCGGCTGATGCCCCTGCCCTGCTTGGCCCCTGGCCCACTCACCCGCTTGCGATGACCACCGGCAGCGAAAAGATCGCGTATCTCACTGCCGGTGCGGCGGGCATGTTTTGCGGCAGTTGTCTGCGCGACAATGCGCTGGCCGCGGCGCTCGGCCGGTTGGGCTGCGATGTGACGCTGGTTCCGCTCTATACGCCGATTCGCACCGACGAAGTCGACGTCAGCCTCGACCGGGTCTTCTTCGGCGGCGTGAACGTCTACTTGCAGCAAAAGATTCCGCTGTTTCGCTACGTGCCGCGGGCGCTCGATCGCTGGCTCGACGCGCCGTGGCTGTTGCGGCGGCTGGCGGCCGGCAACATCGAAATCGACGCCCGCGAGCTGGGCGAGATGACCGAATCGATGCTCAAGGGGGAACACGGCCACCAGCGAAAGGAAGTCTTGCGGCTGGTCGATTGGCTGGCCCGCGAGGTGCAGCCCGACCTGGTGAACCTGACCAACATTCTCGTTGCCGGCTGCGTCCCGACGATCAAGCAGCGTTTGAACGTGCCGGTGCTCGTCACGTTGCAGGGGGACGATTTGTTCCTGGAGCAGCTCGCCGGTCCGTACAAGCAACGGGCGATGCACGAGATCCGTCGGCTAGCGCGCGAGATCGACGGCTTCGTGGTGTTCAGCCGCTACTACGCCGACTTCATGTCCGACTATTTGCAGCTCGAGCGGAACAAGTTTCACGTCGTGCCGCTCGGTTTGAGCCTGGACGATTTTCATCTGCCCAAAGCGAGTCCCATCGAGCGGCCGCCGACGATCGGCTATCTCGCCCGCATCGCGCCGGAAAAAGGGTTTCATAAACTGATCGATGCGTTTCTGCTCCTGGCCCAGCGGCCGGGAATGGAAACCGTGCACCTGCGAGCGGCGGGATGGCTGGGCGGGAAGGACGAAGCATTTTATGGCGAGCAGCTTGGCCGGCTGCGCGCGGCGGGGCTTGCCGAGCGGTTTCGCTACGATGGCGTGGTCGAGCGGGCCGAGAAGCTGTCGCTGCTGCGATCGATCGACGTACTCAGCGTGCCGACGACGTATCAGGAGCCGAAGGGAATCTTCGTGCTCGAAGCGTGGGCCGCCGGCGTGCCGGTGGTGCAGCCGGCCCATGGCGCGTTTCCCGAAATGCTGGCGGCGACCGGCGGCGGGCGGTTGGTCGAGCCGGACAACACGCCCGCGCTGGCCAATGCGCTGGCGGAATTGGTCAGTGATCGATCGGCCGCGCGCGCGCTGGGGGAACTCGGCCGCGCGGGAGTCGTCGGGCATTTTTCTGCCGAGGAGATGGCGGTCGAGACGCTGGAAGTGTACCGGCGATTTCTGCGCAGCTCGACCCGCGCGAGCGTCACGCGGCCGCCGGCCGGACAAGCGGCGCGGTGACGCACGAAGCGTGAGACGGGACGAGCATCTTGTTTTGAGGACGGCCAGCGCATGCGCGAGCTCGACGAACTGTTCGCCGCCCTGGGGCGTTCGCCGTTTCGCCGCAAGTTTCGCCTCGGCGAGCGCGATGGCGAGTACCTCGCGCGGCACGGCTTGGAGGCGATTCTCGTGCACGGCCGGGAGTTCATCACCGCTCGCTTGGCGCCGGCCCGGCCGGTGAACGACGGCAAGCAAACCCCGATGGCCGGCCATCCCGTGTTCGTGGCCCAGCATGCCACCGGCACGTGCTGTCGGAAGTGTCTGGCGCGTTGGCACGGCATTGCCCCGTTGCAGCCGCTGGAACCGGCAGAGATTACGTATATTCTCAGTGTGCTCGAGCGGTGGCTCGCCAACGAGGGTGAACGATGCTCGATGTCGCCGGTTTAACCGTGGGGCGAAAATGCGGATAGGCCCGCGCCGGCAGCGCCTCGAAGGGCGCGGCAGCGGAGTTTGTTCGGCGACACGGAATAAGCGGCCGAGAAATCCCAAAATCAGGCGGTTTCTGCCTTACGGTCCGGCCGCTCGTCCCTTCTCTTTTGCCCTCCGGCTGCCTACGATTCTCCCGGTTCCGCATTGCCGATGTTACAGGGGGCCAGGCTGGTTGGGCGTTCTCACGAAGGGGAACGCAAGGTAGCACTATGGCGAACGAGCAGTCCGATCCGGCCGCAGCGCGGGCCTCGCGCATCGTGGTGGTGGAAGATCATCGTGAGATGCGCGAAATGCTCTCCGAATTGCTCAGCGTTTACGGCTTCGAAGTGCATGCGGCGGCAAGCGGAGGCGAAGCGCTGGCGGTGATTGCGCGCGAAGCGCCCGACGTAGCGGTGGTCGACATCGGCCTGCCCGACATCGATGGCTACGAGCTGGCGCGGAGAATTCGTGCCGGTGGAGCCGCGCCCCAGCTGCGATTGGTGGCGCTCACGGGCCGCGCCGAAGCGGAAGACAAGCAGCAGGCACGCAATGCCGGCTTCGACGATTATCTGGCCAAGCCGGTCGAAGCGGCGCAACTTTTGGCCGCGCTCGGCCGCTGAACGGCTGGCACTTCCCCTTCGCATCGCCCCTCTGCGGCCGATAGTCGATTCTCCCCCCACCCGCTACAATGCCGCGAGATTTCTCGGCGCATGGCGGGCATCCCAGGAGAATCGCGGTCGTGGCCAAACGTAGCGAAGCGGGCGTAGCGAAGCGCATCGTATTGACCGGCGTCAGCCGTGGCTTGGGAGCGGCGCTGGCGGCGGAATTGATCTCGCGTGGGCATGTGGTCGTGGGCTGCGCGCGCTCGCAAGGAGCGATCGAAGCCTGCCGACGGCGTTGGCCGGCGCCCCAGCGGTTCGACGTGGTCGACGTCGTCGATGACCGAGCGGTGAGCATGTGGGCCGAGGCGGTACTCACCGACGGCGCGCCCGACTTGCTGGTGAACAACGCGGCGGTGATCAACCGCAATGCGCCCTTGTGGGAAATCTC
>DATJTR010000750.1:0-2989 GCA_035503215.1 Pirellulales bacterium | reverse complement strand
CCGAGCGTCTGCCTATTCCGCCACTCGGCCTGGAGAGGACATCAGCCGCTTCATCGTATCGCTGGATGCACGGCCTGCAAACGGCCGATTTCAACAGGACAACTCAAAACTCGGAAACGAGTGATCCTGCGAAAGTTGAGCCCGTGAGACGAGCGGGCTGACTTCGCCGTTACGGCCGCAAGTATTCGGCGGGCAAGTGCGGCGCCGCGCCCGCTTGCGAAGCGACATAGGCCGCCACGCGGTTACCCCAGGCGTTCATCGCGTCCAGCGGCAGGCCGGAGAGCAGGCCGATCACCAGCGCGGCCGTGAACGAATCGCCCGCTCCCACCGTGTCGATCACCTTAGTCGTCGGCGCCGCCAGATCGCTGCATGCGCCCGAAGCGTCGAGCAGCAGGGCACCCGCCGCCCCTCGGGTGAGCGCCACCAACCGCAGCCGATAGCGGTCGATGAGTTGACGGAGCAATTCCTCGTCGCCGCCGTGGATGCCGACGATTTGGGCCAGGATGGGCAACTCGGCGTCGTTCAATTTCAGCACGTCGGCCAGGGCCAGCGATTCCAGCACGACGCGGTCGCTCCAGAACGGCGGGCGGTAATTGATGTCGAGCACCCGCAGGCACGTGCTGGGCACCGAGCGGACGAACCGCAGAATGGTCCCGCGCGAAGTTTCGGCCCGCTGCCCCAGTGTGCCAAAACAGACCGCGTCGGCCCCGGCAGCCAGGCGGCCCAAGTCGTCGGTCCAGGCCACGGCATCCCAAGCCGTGTCGATGGCGAACACATAGCTGGCGCTGCCGCCGGCATCGAGCGTCACGTCAACCGTCCCGGTCGGGCGATCGAGCGTGGCCACGCACGAGGTATCGACGCCATGCGCTTGCAGGGCTGCGATCGCCTGCTGGCCCAGCTCGTCGCGGCCGACGCCGCTCACCAGCGACACGTGGCAAGAATCGCCGGCCAGTTCCGCGGCGCTCGAGGCAAAATTGGCGGGCGCCCCGCCGAACCGCGCTCCGCTCGGAAACAGATCCCACAAGATTTCGCCCAGGGCGACGATCGATCGCGAAGCCGTCACGCGACAGGTTTTCCTTCTGCTGAGCCGCGCGCGGCCGGTTCACTTGCTGGCGATCACCACGCCGGTCGCACCCCAGGCCCCGTGATAGATGTTCTTCCACTTCTGGTTTTGCGGCAGTTTGAACGTCAGCCGCTCGTGGAACATCCGCACGCCCAGTTTGCGGCCGGGATCGAGCACTTCGATCTTGTCGGCGTCGCGTTTCACTTCCTGAAAGTGATGCGTCGCGCCGTCGTCCTCTTCGTCCCAGCCAGTGGCCGTTTTGATGAACCAACCTTCCCCCTTGGTTTTGTCGACATAGTGCCAGAAGGTGCGGCCGTCGTCGGGTCCGACCGGCGTTTCCGGGCCCAAGCTGATCCGCACCAGTTCGGGCCGGCCGAGCTGTTTCTTTTTCGCGCCGTCGATCCAAGTGGGTTGCACGGTCACCACCAGCGGCCCCGGCCCGGACACCGGCATCTTGAAGCTGCCCACGGCCCACTGGCCGTCGCGCGCGAGCTCGACCGACTTGGCCCCGGCCAGCGCCGCCGGCGCGGCGCGAAATTCGGTGATCGAAGGGATTGGCACGGCGCCAGGCACATAGCGCAGTTGCAGATCGTTGATGCGTTTCATCGGATCGACGAGCTGCACGCGATATTCGACGTTGTACTCGCCCGAATCGTCCTTGGCGATCGCCGCCCGCCAGGTCGACAACCGGCCCTGCACCATGCGCACGACTTCGTCGGTGGGGATGGCAAAACCCAAACCCGAGCCGCGGATGGTTTGCACCTGCACGCCGCACAGTTTGCCGGTGGTGTCGACGACTGGCCCGCCACTGCAGCCAGGGTTCAGCGAGCCCTGCAGTTGTAACAGGCTCATGTCATTGCCGATCGGTTTATAGCTGGTCAGATCGGCCCGCGTGATGGTAATGGTCGGATTGGCCTTGCTGGCCGCGAGCATGCCGCCGAAAGGAAAACCGAGCGTGACGAGCGGGGTCAGCTCGGGAATCTTTTCCAGGTTCGGCTTGATCGCCTTGACCTTGTCGGGCGCCCCCTCGACTTTCAGCACGGCCAGGTCGTGGACGTCGTCCTGGGCGACGATGCCCGCCGGCAGGACCACTTCCTCGGGCGTGCCGCTGAAAAACACCACCGACGCCGACGACGGAACCCCGCTCACCTCTTTCTGTAGCTCGAGGATCAGCTTGATGGTTTCCTTGGGCACATCCTTGGAGATGTCGGCGTCGTCGATTTTCGGCGGCTGCAGCACGTGCGCATTGGTCACGACCAGCACGCCGTTCTTGCCTTTTTGGATGACGAAGCCCGAGCCGCTCCAGGGGAGCGATCGCCGGTTCACCTTCACGAACACCGTGGCCGCTTTCAGGTCGGTCAGCAGCGCCGGCGGAATCGTTTCAGCAGCGGCCGGGCGCACGGCGGCGACGAACCAGCCGGCGAGCAATCCGCCCGCCAACAGCAAGGCCGTGGCCGAGCGCGTCGTGGCTCGTGACAGTCCAGCGATCATCGCAAAGTTCCTCGCCGAATCCAGAATCAACTCCAGCGAGTTCCATTCTACGAATGGCCGACGCGGTTTTGTAGCCGCCCGAATTGGTTTGGCCGCTGGCTCGCCGTGCACGTTCGTTCTTCGCCGCCAGGGCAGGGGGTAACCACCTGGTATCCAATATCCGGCACGTCGCGCCGAACTTTAGGGAACGACTCAAAGGTGCCGCGGAGTCAGGCATGCAGAACGTGGGATCAGTCGAGCGGCGTGACCGTTCCCGCCGCTTCCCAGCCGCCGTTGTACATGGGCACCCAGGCGGGTTGCTTGGTGGTGCGATACATCAGCCGGTCGTGGTACAGCCGCACCAGAATCCCACGCTGGGGATCGGTCAGTTCGATGCGCTCGGGGTCGCGGCCAACTTCGACGAAATGGTGCGTCCCTTCGTCGTCGCGCGATTCC
>DATJTR010000749.1:0-9114 GCA_035503215.1 Pirellulales bacterium | reverse complement strand
ACCGCGTTCGTTTTGCGCCCCGGCACGCCTTTCGCCAAATGCGCTTTCTCCAGATTGGGAGGAAGCCAAGATGCTTCGCATTACGCGCATCGAACGGGCCGGCGCCGCGCCGGTCATCAAACTCGAAGGCAAGCTGCTCGCTCCCTGGGTCGACGAATTGCTGCAAGCCTGCGACGCTCGCGACCCCGCCGGAAATCCTCCGAGCTTGGACCTCTCCGCGCTCAGCTACGCCGACGCTGCCGGAACCGCCGTGTTGCGGGCGCTGCGCGACCGGCACGTGACAATCGTGGCTGGCTCCGGATATGTCGCCGAACTGCTGAAGGGGGGTGCCTCATGACCAGGTCCCTGACGGTCGACGGCGAACCTCCGCCCCGGGGAACGGATGGCAAATCCGCTCATGCCCGCGAGGCCAAACTCCTGGCCGCGCTCCGCCGGGGCGAGCAGGCTGCGGCCGAAACCTTGGTCCGCGAGCACGGCCCCTACCTGTTGGTGATTGCCAGGCGGTATCTCAAGTGCGAGCTCGACAGCGCCGACGCGGTGCAAGAGGCATTCGCCTCGGCATTTCAGGCCATGCCGCGGTTTTCCGGCGAATCGAGCCTGCGCACCTGGCTGCATCGCATCGTGGTCAACGCCTGTTTGATGAAGATCCGCACTAGCGCCCGCCGCCCAACGGTGTCGATCGATGCCCTCTGTCCGCAGTTCGATGGCCAGGGACAACGGATCGAGTCGGCGGCGTTGTGGGTCGATCCGCCGGCCGACGCCTTGGTAAGCGCCGAACTCCGCGCGCAAGTGCGGGGCTGCATCGACCAGTTGCCCGACGATTTTCGCACGGTGCTCCTGCTGCGCGATATCGACGAACTCGACACGCGCGAAACGGCCGCGCTGCTGGGGGTTTCAGCGGCTGTGGTCAAAACACGATTGCATCGGGCACGTCAGGCGCTGCGCTCGCTGCTCGTGCCGATTCTGGCCGCCTCATCGGCAAACCCTGTAACAGAACCGCCGCCGCGGCATCCAAACATTGGACGCTGAAAGGCGCAGCGTGCTCTCGGGCGGAGGTCGGCACGGCGCGGATTAGCAGCCACCCGATAGGAAGTGTTTTTGTTGTTCTTCTCGATGCGAAGGAGATTCATCATGGCCGGCTCAGAACTGAATCGCAGGGATTTTCAGCGGCTTACCGCCGCGGCCCTGGGGGGCGTCATCGGCGGCAGCCTGCTGCAGGGGCACGCCCTGGCGGCCGACGACACCGGAAAATCGCTCTTGGACGAGCCCCACGTCTGTCGCGGCCTCAACGCCTGCAAGGAGAAAGGGGGCTGCGGCAAGACCAAAGGCAAGAATGAGTGCGCCGGCCAAGGCAATTGCGCCACGGCCGAGAAGCACGATTGCAAAGGCCAGAACGCCTGCAAGGGACAAGGCGGCTGCGGCGAACACCCAGGCGAAAACACCTGCAAGGGCAAAGGATCGTGCGAAGTGCTGCTGAAGGACGCGGCCTGGAAAAAAGCCCGCGCCAATTTCGAAGCGGCCATGAAGAAGGCCGGCAAGAAATTCGGGCCCGCCCCGCCCAAAGGCTAAAGGGCGCTAGTCCCACGATGAGTGCCGGAGCGATACACTGATCTGCGCGCCGACCGCCGGGAATGCCGGCCGGCGGCGCGGCTCCGGCGAGTTTCTTTTCCGGCAAATCGACTGCCACCGGATGCGGATTCCGCACATGAACGCCATACCTCTTCAAACGCCGCCCCGCCTGGGGCATGCCAATCTCGGCTTGGGGGTGGGACTGCGCAGTGTCCACTATCCGCACATTCTCCAAGAGCAACCGGCGGTCGATTGGTTTGAGATCATTTTCGAAAACTACATGGACTCGGGCGGCCGCCCGCGCTACGTGCTCGATCAGATCGCCGAGCGGTACCCGATCGTCATGCACGGCGTCTCGCTGTCGATCGGCAGCACCGATCCGTTGAATTTCGACTACTTGCACAAACTCAAACGGCTGGCGGCCGGCGTGCGGGCACGCTGGGTGTCGGACCACCTGTGCTGGACCGGCGTGCTGGGCAAGAACACGCACGACCTGCTTCCCGTGCCGCTCAATGAACAGACGCTGGCGCACGTGGTCGAGCGGATTCGCATCGTGCAAGATGTGCTGGAACGCCCGCTGGTGCTGGAGAATCCCAGCAGCTATGTGACGTTCGCCGCCTCAACCATGTCGGAATGGGAGTTCCTCGGCCGCATGGCCCACGAGACCGACTGCGGCTTGTTACTCGACGTGAATAACGTCTTCGTTTCCAGCGTCAATCACGATTTCGACCCGGTCGAATACATTCGCTCCGTTCCGCATCATCGCGTCGTGCAATGCCACCTGGCGGGGCACACCGATTGCGGAACGCATCGCATCGACACGCACGATGGCGCGGTGATCGATGCGGTATGGAATCTCTATCGCCTGGCCCACCAGTTGACTGGCGGCGTGTCGACGCTCCTGGAATGGGATGCCAAGATCCCGGCCTTCGCGGAGGTTCACGCCGAAGTGCTCAAGGCCAAAAACTTCATGGATGCCGCGGCGGCCTCGACGCCGCTCGCCGTCCCCATGGAAGCGCCGCGGGACGACGGCCGGGCCGTATTCCACCCCTTGGCCCACTCGGTGGTCGAAGTGGCCGGCTGAAAACGCTGCGAGAGGTCGCAAAGAACGGGCAGATCACGGTCACGACTGCAAAGGTGGCACGATGCGATTATCGCTCGACACGTTCCGGCACGGATATGACCGCTACGTCGAGTGGCTGTCGTATCTCCAGCATCCGCTGCTGCTGCTCTGCCGCCTGTATTGGGGAGGGCTGTTCATCTACACCGGCTCGAACAAGCTGAGCCACTTGGCGCTGACGGCCGAGAAATTCGCCGATTGGCACATTCCGGCCCCCTACGCCAATGCCGTGGCCGCCGGCTGCACCGAGCTCGTCTGCGGCGCCTTGCTCGTCGTCGGCCTGGCGTCGCGATTCATCACCATTCCGCTGATCGTCACGATGATCGTGGCCTATCGCACCGCGCACGCCGACGAAGTGACCGATCTGTACACGTTTGTCACTGCCCCGCCCTTCTTGCACCTGCTCGCCTGCACGCTTGTGCTCGTGTTCGGCCCGGGCGTGTTCTCTCTGGACTACCTGGTGGGACGGCTGCTGGGCGGTCGTTCGGCTAACTCGTCATCAACGTCACAAGCGCCCGAAATGCAACCGCCTGGCAAGTAACCGGCCCGGCGACTTCCGCAAAAAAAACTCACGAAAGGATCGGAACATGACGGCACCTTCTCGCCGCGATTTCAACCACCTGGCGGCGGCCGCGCTGGGGGGCGCACTCACCGGAACGCTGCTCGGCTGTTCCCAAGGCCAGCCGGAAAAAAAGGCGGCACCGAAAGACGACGCTGCGGCCGACAAACCCGCCGAAAAGGAGAAGCCGAAGCTTTACGACGAAAACCTGTTGCTGGCCGGCGATCCGCATGTTTGCCGCGGCCTCAACCAGTGCAAGAACCAGGGCAAGGATCACAAGAACGAGTGCGCCGGCCAAGGGGCCTGCGCCACCGCCGACAAGCACGGCTGCGACGGCCTCAACGTGTGCAAGGGGCAAGGGGGCTGCGGCGGGCACCCCGGGCAAAACGAGTGCAAGGGACAAGGCGGCTGCGCCGTGCCCCTCAAGGATGCCACTTGGAAAAAAGCCCGCGCGAAGTTCGAACAACTCATGGCCGCCCAAGGCAAGTCGGTCGGGCCGGCCCCCGCAAAAGAAGGCTGATCCGCGTGGCAAACGCTCACGATCTGGCGCGAATTCAAGCCTGGATGCAGTCGGTGATCAGCAATCCCGCCGGCGTCGCTGAGGGCATCGCATCGGCCGATGCGCGGGAGGCGATCGATCTAGCGCCGGCCGGCGTCGAGCAAGTCATCGCGCGCTCGCAGCAGCAGACGAGCATCGAGCGGCTGGAAATCTACGCCGGGGCCTACTACGCTCGCCTGCTCGAATGCCTGCGCGCCGAATATCCCATCATGGCCCAGGCGATGGGGGCCGAACTGTTCGACGAGTTCGCCGTCGAGTATCTCCGGCGGTATCCGTCGCAAAGCTACACGCTGAACGAGCTCGGGTCCCGGTTCGCGCAGTTCCTGGCCGAGACTCGGCCAAACTCGCCGGACGAGGATGACTCGTGGCTCGATTTCCTCGTCGATCTGGCCACGCTGGAGTGGTGTTTCTCCGAAGTGTTCGACGGGCCGGGCGCCGAGAACCAGCCGCTCCTCTCGGCCGCCGAGCTCAAAGAGCTCTCGCCCGATGCCTGGGCCGCTGCCCGGCTGGTGCCGGTCCCTTGCTTGCGAATTTTGCAGCTCGATTTTCCAGTCCAAACCTACTATCGCGCGATTCGCGCCGGCGGTGAGCCGCCGCCCCCCGATCGCGCTCCGACCTGGCTCGCCATCTCGCGGCGAAATTATGTCGTGCGCCATTTCACGCTGGCGCCCGAGGAAGCTCAGATTCTGCAAGCGATTGTCGCCGGCCGCACGATCGGCGAGGCCCTGGCCCAAGTCTCGCCGCCAGCGGAGGTAGATTCCTTTGCCGCCGATCTCGAGCGCTGGTTCCAGCAGTGGACCGCCGAAGGACTCTTCTCGGCCGTGCTCCTGCCAAGCTCCTGATCGCGACTCGATTCTCCATCCCTCGAACCAGAACGGCTACCGACATGGCACGCATTCCGCTTCAAACGGCCGACTCCGTCACGGGCAAAACGGCGCAAATCTTCGTGGGCCTCGAGAAGGCCTTGGGAATGGTTCCCAACAGCTTCAAAGCCATGGCGAACTCGCCGGCCGTGCTGCAAGGCTATGTCGGTTTCAGCTCGGCCATGAACTCAGCCAAGCTCTCGCCGGCGATCCGTGAAGAGATTGCGCTCCTGGTCGCCGAGCAGAATCGCTGCGACTATTGCTTGTCGGCGCACTCCGCATTGAGCAAGCTGGCCGGGCTCAACCAGAATCAGATCGATGCTGCCCGCAACGCGGAGTCCGACGACCCGCGGGCCCGCGCCGCCTTGGCGTTCGCCAAAGCCGTGCTCTCGACCGCCGGCGGCGTGACCGACGCCGACGTCGAGGCCGTGCGCCGGGCCGGTTTTTCCGATGCCGAGCTTGCCGAAATCGTCGCCGCCGTCGCGATCAACGTGCTCACGAACCTCTTCAACCGCACCTTCCAGGTCGATATCGATTTTCCCGTCGTGCACAGCAAGGGCTGAAAGCTTCCGGGCAGCTCCCCGCCGTCATTGCTATTTGTCTCGAGGCCCCCCGCTAGCCGCACGACGGTCGCTCAGCGCGTAAAAAAACCCCGGATCTGCTCGCAATCGCTATCTTGCGATTTCCAGCAAACCGGGGGAATGGGCGGCACAGGACTCGAACCTGTGACTTCCACCGTGTGAGGATGGCGCTCTAACCAACTGAGCTAGCCGCCCGGGTATCCGCTTGTCTTTTCAGGATAAGGAGTTAGGGTTACTGCTAGAGGGCTCGTCAATAAATCTTGTCAATAAATTCGGCTTTGCGCCGTCTGAAATCTAGTGACGAGCGTAATCGTACAGATACCCTAGCTAACCCGCAACTGAGGACAAGCGACCCATGCCCAAGCGCAAAGGCGCAGGGAGGCAAAAGGGCTCAAGGAATCGAGGCTACTTCTTTCGCCCCAATCGGGGCTGGTTTTCAAAGGACAAGGGCGGCAAATTCGTCCCGTTGCTGGACGAATCAGGGGAACGGATTCGGCAACGGGATACGCCAGAAACGGTCTTGCGGGATTCCTTCGCGCGGCTGATTCTGGCCAAGCCCGCGCCGGTTGAGCCGGTCGAGCCTTGTGCCACGGTGCTGGAAGTCTGCCGGGCATATCTCGCCAAAGCCAGGGAAGAGAACGGAGAGAATAAGACGTTCAAAGATCGGTTGGAAAGCCTCTTTGACTTCTGCTTTGGGCTGCCGGCTCGATTCCGAAACAAGCACGGAGAACCCAGCGGAAAGCAAACGCGAGCCGACTATACCCATCCCGGTTTCGGCGATTGGCCAGTTTGTCAATTAAAGAAAATTGACATTGACCGCTGGTTGCAGGCCCACGAAGGATGGAAATCTAGCAGCACCAAGCGGACGCATCTAAAGGCAATCATCAAAGCGATCAACTACGGGGCTGGTGCTGGTCTGGTTCCCCGAAATCCGATCAAGGGCTATAGCGTTCCAAAGATGATGGCGCGGGTCGTGTACATCACGCCCGAGCAAGAGGCGGCCTTACGCGAGGCGGCGAGCCCAGCTTTAGCTCTGGCAATCCGGGTTTTGATCAGAACGGGAATGCGACCGGGCATCGAATTCGCGGCCCTTGCGGCTCGTCACGTCAAGGATCACGGCGACCGAATGGAACTCGTTTTCCCGGCCGCCGAGACAAAGACCAAGAGACGCGCGCGAGTGATCTTCGTCACCGATTCGGAAATCATCGCCATTATTCGTAGGCAAATCAGACTGCACCCGAGCGGCCCGATTTTCACAACGTCTCGGGGCACCCCTTGGATTGTAGATAATTTGTCGAAGCGATTCCGAGACGTTCGGAACAAGCTGGCCCGGGCCGGGATGGCATTCGACAAGGATTGCGTTCTGTATGCGACCCGCCACACCTTCGCGAAGCGAATCTTGGAAGGCTATTGGAGCGGCAAGCCGACCAACATTGAAACTCTGGCCCGTCTGATGGGCAACAGCCCGGCAATCTGTCGGGCGCACTACTTGCAATGGGACGCGACAAGCACAGAATTCCTCTGGCAGTCTGCCTAAACAAAAAGCCCCGCCAACTGGCGGGGCTTTTTTATGCGCTCAGCAAGCCTTTCGGCCTTGGCGGCTTGGCAGGTTGCGGGCTCGCGTTCCGCTCTTGCCAGTCGTCTATCCATTCGGGGCGAAAGCGAAAATGACCCCGGGCGCCGACCCGGCTGAATCGTGGGCCGCGCCCAGCATAGACCAGCTTGCGAAGGCCGGACACGCTGTACCCGGCCCGTGCGGCGGCTTGTTTGAGGTTCAACATTCACCTGCCCTCATTTGTTGACGCCTAAAGCTATGTCACAATCAACCTTGATCTTGGCGAGGGCGATCACGGCAGCCGCATTTACCAAGACGTTGGCGTCAGGCTTACTTTTCGCGATATTTTGGCAAAGGTCGGCCTCGTACTTGAAATCAGCGAGTACACGCTGAATGCGGGTCAGGGCCTCGCACGCTGTATCATTTTCAGGCATCTTGGTTCCTTTTGAGAAAGAAGCCCGCAAGCCGTTGGGTAATGTTGTAAACCCCAACGGCTGGGGGCCATTCGCACCATCGTCGTGCTATTACGTCCGGCCGCCCGGCAGGGATGGCGCGGACCCGCCAAAATTGGCAAAATCTGCCGCCCGCTGGCCGGCAGAATCCAACCTCCCATCTTTCCCCATCTTCCAGGATGGCCGCTGGCGTTAAGATGGGAAGACCTTGGCGTCTTTGGTCGTCTCGGGCCGGCGCTCGCTAGGAAGGCTGCTAGCGGCCTTAGATTGGATTCCACCCGATGGAGGGGGTAATATGCCCTCGGGAGTTACACGCGGACGCGGGACTATACCCCCATTTTGGGTGGAATCCTCTCGATAGGGCTCCGCGCGGCATCCCTTTCCGCATGACCGTCACAACCGGTGTAAAAAACCCTTCCCCTATAGGCGGGATATTCGGATTGCGAAATGCAACTTGCTGATCCAGCCTACGGTGCTCATCTGCTTATATAGTAAGCATTTACGTCGATTATTGTGCTAGCAACATGCTCAGATGCGGGCCGTCTTTCGTTTGTAACGATTCACAGTCAATTGACACGTCAATTGACAGCCGGCCCGGCGAGCCCGTAATTCCCGGGCGTTTTGCGGCCTGACGACTAGCCTCTCACGTTAGCCCGACATCGGATCAGTTTGCAACGGTTGGCCAGATGGCGAGGTTCTTGCGGGTCGTTCGGTTCATAACTATGCCGGCCCACCGAGTCCCATTGTAACCGTGAACGCGATTAGCTAGTCCTTTGGAGGGGTTCGCAACCCGCAACACGCTCGCAAGTGAGGTACATCGACACCCGATAACATCTTTGACACCGATTCCCATTTTCATAACTCATTGATAATAAACAACTTATATCTAAATAGTGTCAATGATGTCAAAGTGTCAAATAATTATAGGTTCTATTGGAAAGGGAATTAGTAGACAGATATCTATATAGGGAGCAACCCGATTCGACTCCACATTGTGCCTTTGACACCGGCCACGAAAGTTTCCAATTCCTGAATTTTCCCATCCGAACCGCCTATATTTGGTGTAGCGGATGGATGGATTCTCTGCCCACCTGCCTGAATCAAATGGGCTAGCGCCCTACCGCCCCGGGCCGTGGCTGGCTCCCGGGGCGGTTCTCTCTCATATCTTCCAGCCATCCATCGAGAGCCAGCCATGCCAACGACTTTGAGTGATGCCGCGCGCACAGCAGGCGCGCCCGAAGACCCGGACAAACTAGGCGCGTTCATTTGTGCGTGCGGCAGTCAAGCGCGCCAAATAGTCGAACCGCTTGGCGGCACGTTGCCGTATCCCGCCGAGCGCGAGCATCACACATACACCCTTTATTCGCGCAACGGCGAATTGAAGTGCGAGACACCTGCTGCTGCGGGTGAGACTCTGGGCAGCCCGTGGCTGCTGCGAAAGAAAGTTTGGCGCATTTCACTGGGAATCATGGCCGATCAAAGGCCGGCAGAGCAACGCGCTGCCGAATTCGATGACTCAATACGATCAGTAAGCGTCGTCTCTGGGGATGGCTTCAAGCTCGACGAAGGGTTCTATCTGCTCGATTCGGAGGGGCACTGGCATCGCCGCACGACGGAGAAAGCCGGCCTCCAACTCTACGCGAAGCATGCCAGCGGTGAAAAAGTGCGAATCATTCTTGGAAACGCAGCGCACGCGCCCTGGACGCGCGTAATGCTCCCGTTTCAACCAGAATATCCGGGCGGCCGACGATGGAACCTCGGCGCACCCCAGCTAGTGTATAAGCCGGAACCTGGCTCGCACCCGCATTGGAATCTTATCTTTGATCATGTTGGGCGGGAGCTAACAGAGGCTTTAG
>DATJTR010000748.1:0-6604 GCA_035503215.1 Pirellulales bacterium | reverse complement strand
CGGGCCGGCAAGGAATCTTCGCAACTCGTGGCCGGAGTCGTTCCCATGCTGCTCATCGCGGCCTTCGTGGAAGGCTTTGTCTCCCCCTCCAACCTGCCCGCGTCGTTAAAAGTCACGTTGGCCGTGGTTCTGGCGGCCGCTTACACGGCCTACATCGTCAGTTGCAGCCGGCGGGCCGAGTTGGACGGCAGCGACGTAGCGGTTGCGTCCGTCGCACCGGCGACTCTGCCGCGGGCCGTTTCCGGTGTTTGACTCTACTCTTCTCGCGATCGCGTCATCACGCCTCGGCCGCGACGCGAAAGCCCAAGAGCAAATAGCGGCTGTCGGGCCGGTTCCAGTTGCGGTAGCTGGAACGCGCGTAGAGAGGCCAGGTGTGCCACGAGCCGCCGCGGCGCACGCGCACGGCGCCGGTCGCCGGGCCGGTCGGATCGTCGATGGGCGAACGTCGGTAGTACTCCGCGCCATACCAATCGTGGCACCACTCCCAGACGTTGCCATGCATGTCGTGCAGGCCGAGCGAGTTGGGGGCAAAACTGCCCACCGGCGCGGTGAAGGCGAAACCGTCGTCGCCACGCAGGGCGAACGCCTCCCACTCGGGAAACCAGGGCGCGCAGCGCGCGTCGAACAGGTTCGCCGCCGACAAGAGTTGCTCCGGATCGTCGCCAGTATGGTACCGTGATCGCGTGCCGGCACGGCAGGCAAATTCCCATTGGGCCTCGCTGGGCAGTCGATAGCGGCGGCCTTCCATGCGGCTCAGCCAGCGGCAAAACGCCTGGGCGTCGTGCCAGGAGACGTTGACCACGGGGTGGCGGTCGTCCTGGTCGAAGCCAGCATCGTGCCAGGCGAAGCGAGCCAGGCGGCCAGTGAAATCGCTGGTCAGTGGCCGATAGCCCCAACCGCCTTGCCCGTCGCGCTCGGCCTGCGTGCGATAGCCGGTAGCGGCGACGAACGCGCGGAACTCGCCCCGCGTGACGGCCGTGGTGCCCAGCAAAAACGGACGCGTGATGCGGACACGGTGCAGCGGCAGTTCGTCGGCCAATTCGGAGATTCGCTGGGCTTCGTAAAGAGGGAACGCCGCGGCCAGGCTGTCGGCGGTTTCGTGGTTGCCCATCGAGAATTCGCCAGCCGGCACGCACGACAGCCGCATGCCCAGGCAGTTGACGGTTTGAAATGCCGGCCTGAGCGGTTCACGGCATTCTCCGCGCCGCGCGCGAGTGTCGCGGCTGCGCGGCGCGCGTGGTCGCTTTGATAGCGCGGTCATGCGTGTCTCTCCCGGGTTTCACGCCCTCCTCGTGCGGGCCAGCGCGAGGGATGCAACGCGCGTGCCACGGCGAATGGCGGTCGGCCGCGCGTTATAGTGGGAGGATGAGACATTGGAAGTTTGCCGTCGCTGCCCTCGTTGTGATCGCCTTGGTGTTTACCATGACGCGCTCCACGTTGTTTATCGGCGATGAGAAGGGAAGCGAGCTGCCCTGGGTCGTTGGCTTCGGGCTCGTGGCGATGACCAGGTTCGATAGCCCGCTGGGTGACGATTGCTTCCTTGCGGCGGGAACGATCTATTACTCACTCTGGGCGCTTTTGGCCTGGGCGACCGCCGCCGGGCGAATCCGCCCGCGTTGGCTGGTCCTGAGCATCGTGGCACACTGGATTTCGGCCGCGACGGTAGTAGCCATCGTAGCGATGCTCTGGAGCCCAGACCTGGGGCTCGATTTTTGGGTCGACGACTTCAAAAACGGCTACCGAGTAAACCCTCCGTATTTTTTTGCGTTTTGGACGATCTGGCTGGCTTTCCACCTTGGCGTGGTGGCATGTGCGGTGCGGAGCGTCATGCGCCGCCGGTCGCAGGCGAAGCCAATTTGAGGACGGCGTCGAGCGGGAGGAGCCACACGCAAGGAGACATCCAGTGAGAAAGATCAAAATCATCGAACATGTCTCGCTGGACGGCGTGATCCAGGCGCCCGGCGGACCGGGCGAAGACGGTGACCACAAACATGGTGGCTGGATGGTGCCGTTTGCCGAGCCGTCCATCGGCCAGGCGATCTTTGCAGCCCAAGGGGAGCGGTTCGATCTGCTGCTCGGGCGCCACACGTACGATATCTTCGCCAGCTATTGGCCAAAGATCGGGGACAATCCGATGGCCGACCGCCTGAACGCGGCAACGAAGTACGTGGCGACCCACAGGCCGGAAAGTCTCGAATGGGGACCGGTCGAGTCGCTGGGCGCAGACATCGTGGAGGGTCTGCGCCGCATCAAAGCCGGCGAAGGCATTGACATGATCGTCTGGGGCAGCTCAACGCTCACGCCGGTACTGCTCGAACATGGGCTGGCCGACGAGGTTTTCTTGATCGTCTGCCCGGTCTTGCTGGGCACCGGCAAGCGGATCTTTTCGGACATCGCCCCGGCACGCGAACTTGCGCTCGTCAGCACGAAAGCCACGTCCACCGGCGTGCTGCTAAACACGTATCGACCCGTCGGACCGCTGCGCACCGGATCGTTCGCCAAGCCGCCCGTCTAAGCCGACGGCTAAGAACGCGTTCCCCTGGCTCATGAACGGAGCAACGTGCGCCAGCAAGGCCCAGCCGGTAATCGGCTTGGGTAGTTTCGTTGGGCCGATGCTCCCCTCGCGGGGGCATGCCGCCTAGGGGCGAACCGTCGTCGGCGGCGCCGCGGCGTTGGCTCGATTGAGATGCTTTGCGACCGGAATGTCGTAGAACGCACCGCCCGACGGCTGTCGCTTCCCGTCGACCATGTGGGTGATGATGCGAATCTTGGCGCGGTCGAGGAATTCCTTGCGGACCAGCACTTTCCCGACACGCCGACCATCTTCGCTCGGCTTCAACTCAATGGGCGTCATCACGTCGTACGCGCGGCCGCCCTGGCTGTCGGTCTGCTTGCTGAAGGCGACCAGGTCCACCGAATCGAAGGGTTTGAGCTTCCCTTCGTCGATGAGCGTGAAGACGACGGTCACCTGGTCGCCATCCGCTTCGTTTACGGCCACGTCATACGCCAGATTCCAACCGTCTTTGGCAGGGCCGAGCCCCATACGGATGGCCCAACTTTGGTCGCAGATGAATAGAACCACCGCGACAGCCAAGACGCCGGTCGCCAGGCGAGAGAATCGAATGTCCACGCTCAGTTCCCTTTTTTTGAAACCGGGAGGCCTTGCGGGCGATCGGAATGCCGACACCTAGGCGTCTCCCGAGGAAGCGGACCATTCAAGCCAAGCAGGCCGATTCGGGCAAGATCAATCTGGAAGCTAATCTCCTGCCAGGGCGGTCTTGCCCCCGCGGTCCGACTTCCGATCGGTTTTTCGTCAGGCTTTGGTGGCCCGCGTCGCGATCTAGGTGTCCAGGTACCGCGACAGCGGGTCGCTGTCTAGGTCGTCCTAGCCGCTCTCACGGCCCGATGACTAATCGTTGTCGTTCCTCGTCGTTCAAATCGTGCAGGCCGAATAAGGAAGGGCGAGGCGGATCTGCAAGACTCCCCGATCCTTCTGTCCCTTCAGATGTCATTGGGCTTTGAGCCCGTCACGGAAGGCAATCGCTTCCCGTTCCACGCGGACGGCGTCCATGACCGGAACCACGGGGCGCGCCTCGAAGACGAACGCCGGCAGCATCGAGCAGAACTTGTGAACGGCCAACGGATCGTCGCAATCGAGCATCATATACCCGCCCCAGTCCCCCACGCGGATCACGAACAACTCGATCTTGAAATTGGCGGGCGGCTTCCACTCGGTGAAGACCTCCAGGATCCGCTTCTGGGCATTCTCGTATTCCAGCGGCGAACCTTGCGGGCGTTCGGACCAGGTGAGCATGTATTTCATCGGGATACCTGATTTCTTTCTGTGCTGATGTTAGCGAAGCGATGCGGCTTACCGTGGCCAGGTGTGAATCGCGAGGCCGAATGCACTGAGAATACCGCCACGATTTCGACTGACAATCCGGATCGGGCCTGCGGAAACCGTCCGACGAACAACGCTGCTACAGCTCCGAATTACCGGTGGGCAGGCAATTCTTCAAGCCAGGAATATGAATGCCGGCGTTGCAGCACTTCGTTAGGGGTTGGACGCTAATTCAGTGTCGATCATCCGCTGCAACGTTGCCAGCTCGTGCTCGTAAACCGGCAGGCCATCGGCAAATCCAAGAGTTTGGAACAGAATCCTGCCATCGCGTCCGATCAAGTAAGTCCGCGGGATGCCCTCTTTAGCAAATTGCCTAAACGCGGCTGCACTGGGATCCAAGCCCACGGGAAACGTGAATCCATGCTCGGATAGAAACGCCACGACGATGTCTTGGGTTTCCTTCGTGTTCACCACGAGCATTCGGATATGGTCGTTAGCCTTGAAAAGGTTCCACAACGCTTGAAGATGCGGCAGCTCAGAGTTACACGGTCCGCACCACGTTGCGAAGAAGTTCAGCAGCACGAGCTCGCCACGAAAATCCGACAGCCGCTTCGTCGATCCGTCCAGCATCACCACTGAGATATCAGGTGCCGGGTCACCGACGTGTGTCTGCCACTCGCGGCTTTCGATCAGTACATACCGTTCGAACACCGGCACTTGAACCTGGTAGATCAAAAGGTAGCCTGCGGCAAACGTTGACAGGCTTGCCAGCAGCCAGCCAAAGGACATCAGTAACGCCCGCTTTCTCGTTGTCGGGGTTTGATTCATCGCCCGAATCAGGAGGATGGCCGAGGCGTAGAGAGTTACCGGCACGGCCGCCGCCAGCACCGTGCTGCACCACTGGTAAGGTGCCTCAAAATCAGGCGTATTCTTCTGCATAATGCTGGGCAACAAGACGAGATGAAACATGGCGACTCCCGACACAACCGAAGCAACCGAAAGCGCAGCACTCGACAGCCCAAAACGGAGGCGCCGCCTTCTTGGATCGCCGCGCCGGCCAAAAAACGCCCAGGCCAGAAAAACGAGCGTGCCGATGGCGAACCCTAGGGCCGCGATTCCCGAACCCGAGTAGAGAATCAATTTGAATGGCATCGTCGAACCGGTGAGGCCAGCCGCATCGATATAGTTCTGACGTGCATTGCGGTCGAGTGGCGGGTCGCGTTGCGGATTGACGGTGCACCCGTAACGGTCCGTCGCACGTCGAGAATTGTCGCTTGCCTGAACGGTAGTTTCAATCTACGCGGCCCGTTTTCTGTCCCCATTTTGGGTATGTTTAGGGTTGCCCGCAGATCGAATCCAGGTCAGTTCCGCACCAGTGCGCCGATCGCCTCGGCCAGGCGTTCGATTTCTTCCTCGGTGTTGAAGAAGTGCGTCGAAGCGCGAATCATCAGCCTGTCCGGGCGCTCCACGACCGGAACTTCGACTTGAAATCGTTGCCAAAGTCCGTTTCGCAGCTCGACAGCGTTAGCACTTTTGGGAAGCTGGAATGCGACCATTGCGCCACATAAATCCGGATGCTCGGGCGTGGCCGCAACGAGCCCGCGCCAGCCGGCGAGACGCTTGCGCACGTAGGTCGTCAGCTCGTGCATCCGCGCCCGGATCTTGTCGTGGCCCAAGCTGGCCTGAAAGTCGATGGCCTCGGGCACTGCCAGCCATGGGCAGACGTCGCGCGTCCCCTCGAATTCCAGTCGGCGTAGCCGTGGAGTGCTGCCGAAATCGTCGCGCTCGTCCGGCGGCCCGCTTCTCGGAGGCGGATGAAACCCCCAGCTTACGTGCATCGGCTGCAGGTGATTTTCGTTTCCCGGGCCGAGGTATAAAAACCCGGTTCCGGTCGGCGCGAGCAGCCACTTGTGACAATTCCCCCCATAAAAGTCGCAAGGTATTTCCGCCAGGTTCAGATCGATGAAGGCCGGGGCATGGGCACCGTCGATCACCGTGATGATGCCGCGCCGCCGGGCCTCTCGACAGAGTTCCCGAGCCGGCAGAACAAGCCCGGTCGGCGACAAGACATGGCTGAAGAAGAACAGGCGAGTCCTTGTACCCATCGCCTTGACCGCGGCTGCGACGATCTCGCCGGGTTCAGCAGCGAGCGTTGGGAGGGGGAATGTCCGGATCGCCATCCCCAGGCGCCGGGCTGCCCGTTCCCAGCACCAGCGCATGGTTTCGTACTCGTGGTCGGTCAGCAGAATTTCGCCAGGAGCCGCAAGCGCCAAGGATGACGCAACGAGGTTGATCGCCGCACTGACATTCGAGGTGAATACCAGCCGGCGCGGATCGCCGCCGAGGAAGCCAGCCAGACGCTCGCGGGCTTCCCACAATAACTCGGGAAGGGAGCGGAGGAGAAAATCCATCGGTTCTTCAGCGAGGCGATGGCGGAGGGCGGTGACGCGGTCGAATACCGAGCGCGGCAACGGGCCGAAGGAGCCAGTATTGAGGTAGGCGACCGTGGGATCGAGCAACATGCGATCGCGGGCGTCGGCCCAGTCAGCAGCGGGCATGGAAGAGCAATCCTTTTCCCATGGGCTGGAGCATGAGGTTACCAAACGGTCGCGGGGGCACTGGCCAGAGGTGATGTTGTAGCTGAAATGGCCGAAGAACGGTACGCGGCGGGCGTTAGGATCGCAACGGGTCGGGCGCCACGATCTGTATGCGGCGTGGCCAACTTGCTTGTAGGACGATCAGCGACGAATCGTTCGACACGGT
>DATJTR010000747.1:0-9314 GCA_035503215.1 Pirellulales bacterium | reverse complement strand
GCTTGCGACAGCCGCAGGCGGTGCCGGTCCCAATCGATTTCGACCACCCAGTGGCGCAGAATGTCGAAGCCGAGTTCTCCATCCACCGCGCGGTCGAATTCGCTGCTCAGGCGCGTGAGGTCCCTCGAAGCAATCGAATCGAGCCCGAGCGGGTAGCCGGCCAGCATACCTGGCGGACAGTGATGGACGGCGACCTGCGCCTTGCTGGCAAATCCGCCGATCTGCTCCACCTCCCCGATCCGTGGACCGAGCAGTGGGCGATAACTGCTGTCGATGCACGAGTAGTTGTCGCCCGTCGACAGCACGAAACTGAATTCCCTTCCGCGGAGGCTGATGGGGAAGCGGACCCGCCCGTTATCGTCCTCGAAGGCAATGCTGCCGAGCTGCTCTTGGCCCTCGTGCTGCTCTTCCGCAGCCGCGCAGTGCTGGGCCGCACAAAGTGCGAGGCCAATCAGCAAAATGGCCCGGACAATGCTTACGGCGCAGGGTGCATTCATCGGGCGTCTTGTAGATTTGAAATGGGATCGGGCCTGGCTTTCGCCCTCGCGCTACTTGATCTCTTCCGCCGCGGGGGGCTTGCCACGCTGTGGACCGCCGGCGGTTCCGGGCTTGTTGATGTCGAGCAGTTCGATCTCGAACACCAGCGTGCAGTTGGCGGGAATCACCTCGTTGCCCTGCGGGCCGAAGGCCATGTCGGTCGGCACGTACAACTCCCACTTCGAGCCGACGGTCATCAGGGGCAGTGCTTCCTGCCAGCCGGGAATCGTCTTGATCAGTTCCATCGCCTGCGGCTGCTTGCCTAGATAGGTGTTGTCGAACTCGCGGCCGTTGAGCAACCGGCCGCGATAGTGGACCGTGATGACGTCGCGCATCGTGGGGGATTTGCCGGTCCCCTTCTTGAGGATTTTGTACTGCAGGCCGCTGGGCAGCGTGACGACGTCTTTCTTCTTTTTGTTGGCGGCCAAAAACGCGTCGCCTTCGGCGGCGTTGCGCTTGGCCACGTCTTCCAGGAGAGCCTGAAAGGCGGCCGTCATTTCGGCATCGGTCAGGGCCAGCTTGCCGTCGCCTAGCCCTTCGCGAAAACCGCGCAGGACGAGATCGGGATCGAATGGAATGCCCTGAATCTCGAATTGCTGGCGGGCACCGCGGGCGGCGTTGGCCCCCATCGCGTAGTTGGCCTTGTCGGCGTCGGTCTTGAGTTCGATTTTTTTAGGGGCCTTGTCTTGGGCCCAAAGCTGGGCGGCAATCAGTCCGATGGCAACGCCCAACATCAGCTTGCGATTCATGTCTCGACAACCCTTTCCATGCGTTTTTTGACCGTCCGTAACCGGGGCGCCCGGCCGCCCTGCGAGAGGGGGGAGCCGGCCCTCGCCCGGGCACCAAAATAGCAAATTCCCGGGCGAAACCCTAGGGCCAGGGCAGGGGGGAGGGGGTGCGGCAATCGCACGGGAGGGTGAGATTTTCCCGCCCGAAAGGCTGAGAGGTGCCGCTCTATCGCTCGTCGGCGAACCAGGGAACCGAGTGCAGCCGGCCGATGAACACCGCCGCGAAACCGATCAGGGCGTATGGCGTGGAGGCGCGGTCAAATAGTGCAAACCGATCCAAGACCCAGGCCAGCAACAGGAAGCTCGTCACGAACACCACCAATCCCCAAACACGCAGGGGATGCAGGCGGCGGGTGTCGGCAGTTTCGGTGTCTTGGTTCACGGATAATCTCGGAGAAGAGAGGCGAGGAAAAGAATGGTCAGATCATTTTAGTGGCGAGTTCAAAAGCCGCTCGGGAGAAGGGGACAGTCCCAATTTGCTCCGGGGACTCCGCAAATCTGGGACAGTCCCCAGCTCGTTTTGAAACACTGCGTTAATGCGGAGCGCGGCGGGAGTCTTCGGCGATTTCGTAGCGGCGAATCTTGCGGTCGAGCGTCGAACGTTCGATGCCCAACAGCGCCGCCGCCTGGCTTTTGTTCCAGCCGGTGGAAATCAACGTGGCCAGAATGTGCTGCCGCTCCATGTCGGCCAGCGAGCTGGGATGAAAACTTTGCGAGGCCAAGGGGGGCACGTCGCTGGTGTCGCCGGCCGTGGCGAGCTGGGTGAGCGTGAGATCTTCCGATTCGATCACTTCGTTGCGGGCCAGCACGACCGCGCGCTCGACCACGTTCTTCAATTCGCGGACGTTGCCCGGCCAGCGGTATTTGATCAGCCGCTCGATCGCCGCGGGCGAAAAGCCACGCAGCTTGCGCCCCGTTTCGGCGTTGAACTTTTCCAAGAAATAGTCGGCCAGCTCGGGAATGTCCTCGGGACGTTTGCGCAAACCGGGGACGATGATCTCAAGCACGCGAAGGCGGAAATAGAGATCGCGGCGAAAACGTCCTTCGACGACGTCGCGCTCCAGGTCGCGGTTCGTGGCGGCGATCACGCGGACGTCGACCTTCACGGTTTCGGTGCCGCCGACGCGCTCGAAGGGATGGCCTTCCAGGACGCGGAGGAATTTGGCCTGAATGGCCGGCGTCATTTCGCCGATTTCGTCAAGCATCAAGGTGCCGAGATGCGATGCTTCGAACTTGCCGATCTTGCGCTGCGTGGCGCCGGTGAACGCGCCTTGCTCGTGGCCGAAAAGTTCGCTGGCCAACAGGCTGCGCGACAGTGCGGCACAGTTCAAACAGACGAAGGGCCCCTTGCGGCGCGGGCTGGAAAAATGGACCGCGCGGGCGACCAGTTCCTTGCCGACCCCGCTCTCGCCGCGAATGAGCACCGTGGCCCGACTGGGGGCCGCGCGGGCGATTTCCTGAGTGACGCGGGCCATCAGCGGGCTGGAACCGACGATTTCGCTTTGCACCCCTAGCCGCTCGCGCAGCTGCAGGTTTTCGTCGCGCACCCGGGTCAGGTTTTCGGCCAGTTCCTGCCGGCGGCTGAGATTGTCGAGCGCCACGGCCACGGTGTCGGCCACGGCCAGCGTGAATTCCAGGTCGTCGGGGTCGGGCACGCGGTCGGGATCGGTCGAATAGAGGTGGACCAGACCCACGGGCTGCGTGCCGTGGCGGATCGGGGCGCAAAGGACGCTGGTGGCGTGCATTTCGCCTTCGCTGTCGCGGCTGCCCAGCGTGCTATCGCCCATCGCGTTGCGGGCCAGCACGGCTTCGCCCTCGCGCAGCACGGTCGAACCCAGAAAATTGGGAATGCGATGATAGGGGACGTTCGAGGCGCTGCGGGAGGAGACGACCTCCAGGTTGTCGATCGTCGGCTCGCCTTGAGAATCGCGCGGCAACAACAGGAGCGCGCCGGCGTCGACTTGCGTTTCGCCGAACAGGCCACCCAAAGCCACCTCGGCCAGGGCACGCACGTCGGAGGCCTTGGCCAGCGCGAATGCCAGCCGGCATAGCGTGGTAGCAGCCCGCCCCAGCCGCGGAAATTCCTTGTCGTCGTCGTCGACTTCTTCGTGCGGCTCGAGGAATTTCGTCTGGCCGCGGCGATGGGTGATCGTGGTCGGCTCCGATTCGTCGAGCACGCCCCCATCGGAGGTGAGCTTCTCGGGCAGCATCATCTTCGACACGGTTTCGTCGCCGATGGCCCCCCCCGACCGCAGCAGGTGGGACGAATCGGGAAACGCCTTCGACAGGTCGTGCACGAAGACGAGTTGCGAATGGCCGATGCGGACGATATCCCCCGGCTGCAGGTTGCAATCCCCCCGCAGCAGTTCGCCGCCGACCATCGTGCCGTTGCGGCTTTCCAAGTCGCGGAGGTGCCAGGTGCCCCCGGAGAGGAAGACTTCGGCGTGGCAGCGGCTGCAGCGCTCGTCCTTGATGACGATTTGATTGGTCGGGGCGCGGCCAATGGTGATCGACTGTCCGGGGATCAGCCGGAACACGTCGGTCCATTTCGAACCTTCGCGAATGACGAGATAGGCCAGCATCTAAATGAAACCTGGTCGATTCGAGAGCGCCATGCCGGCACGTGCGGCGCGACGTGCCTCGATTTCCGCGCCCGCCGCGCGGCGATTTTCGGGTGCGTGCATTTGGGACGCTTCGCAGCGGTGGGGCTGCGGAAAGAAATTGGAACGGAAAAATCGCCCCACCTGGCGGCACGCACCCACCCTGGCCTGTCGGCCGCGCGCAGTGCCCACCCGTGGGGACGGCATGAGATCGTGTTGAGACAGGTGTGCCGAGCGGCGAGTTAGCGCCCGGGACATACTTCACCTTATCGACGACCAAGGGGCGGCCGCAAGTCACCGGCGGGGGGCGAAGGTGGCAAAGTGGGTCGCCTGCGCATCGCGGGAGGGCCGCGGCAAACCTCCCGAGAAGAGCAGTCGCGACCAAGAGATAAACGGGAGAAAAGATCCGGCTACGACGCGATACCCGATTCGCTCGTGGGCCCGGGCCGTGACCCGTGGCGCGGTGGCACGGGGGCCAAGGGACCACGCACGGCTGCAGTCAGGTCGGGTTGCAACGAGTTTTCGGCCCTGGAGCGCAAACCGGGAGTTGCGTGGACACTGGCCCGGCAGGCCGAACGTTGAAACTGGCCCCAGGGGGGATTATTCTGGCTTAAAGGTCTCCTCAACTTGTGTGCGCATCGGGGCTTGGCGCCAATCGGCCCGGCCGCGGGCGGCGCATCGCGGGAGACGTGCTCCATCCGGGGCGTGCGGCGTAGATCACTCTCGTCGTTTGAGAGTGGACGGGCAAAGATGTTGGAGTGTTTCCTTATGCGTAGGCGCGCAGCCAAGCGGCTGGCGAATTTCACTTTCGCCGCCATCGTATTCGGGGGAGCTGCGTGGGCGGCTTTGGCCCCTTCGCCGGCGTGGGCCCAATTCGGTTTCAGCCAGCAGGTTGGTGGTGTCTGGGTCGATGCCGACGGCGTGCTGCGCAACCGTCAGGTCGATGAAACCGACAAAGTGCGGGCGGCCCGCGATGCCCTGCTGGCCCCGGTGCCGGTCGATGCCCGCGCGCTCGGTTTGCGCAAGATCTCGCTGCGGCGGCTGGAAGCGGCGATCGCCGAGCATTTGAAGACGGGCCAGCCGCTCGACGACGAAATGAAATACCTGGCCGGGCTGCAGCGGATTCAATATGTGTTCGTCTATCCCGAGTTGAACGACATCGTGCTGGCCGGGCCGGGAGAAGGCTGGAAGATCAACCGCGACGGCGAGCTGGTGGGCCTGACCACCGGCCGGCCGGTGATGTGGCTCGACGACCTCTTGGTGGCCCTGCGGACCGCCGAGGCGACGCGGCAGACCGGCATCAGTTGTTCGATCGACCCGACCAATGAAGGCGTGGTGCGCGTGAACGCGCTGTTCGACAAGATGGCCCGCGACGGCTTCGAGCTGGAAGACGGAATGCGCGATGCCGAGAAGGCGCTGGGCGCGCAGACGGTGTCGATCAAGGGGATTCCGGCCGACAGCCATTTCGCCCGCGTGATCATCGCGGCCGATTATCAAATGAAGCGCCTGGCGATGGCCTTCGAGCCCTCGCCGGTGAAGGGGTTGCCGAGTTACCTGCAGATGATGAAAAGCGGCAGCGGCGGCCCGAAGAACATGCTGCAGCGGTGGTGGCTGGAGCCGAATTACCAGTCCCTGCTCGTTTCGCCCGACGAACTGGCTTACGAGATTCGGGGGGGGAGCGTGAAGGCGATGACCGAAGAAGATTTCGTGGTCGAAAACGGGGCCCGCAAACGCTCGGGCAAAGCCAGTCCGCTGGCGCGAAAATGGGCCGACGCCATGACGGCGCATTACGACGAGCTGTCGGCCAAGAACGTGGTGTTCGGCCAACTGCGCAACTGCATCGACCTGGCCGTGGTGGCGGCGCTGGTGGTCAAAGACCAATTGCCCGAAAAGGCCCACTACAGCATGTCGTTGTTCTTGCACGACGATGCGTTGGCGACCGAAAAATTCAACACCCCCAAGCAAATCGCCACGCAAGCCAGCGTCGTCCAAAAGGCGGGCAGCGTGCTGATCAGCGCTTCGGGGGGCGTGCAGATGTATTGCTGGCAAGTGGCCGAGAAAGCCGAGCCCAGCGCCGACCTCGCGCCGGTACGCGAGAAAGCGACGCTGCCGCCGGATGGCCGCTGGTGGTGGAATTGAGGAAGGCTTTAGGCTTTAGGCTTTAGGACGGACACGATCGCAAGGAGGCGTGGCACTGAACAACTCTCCTGGCGAATCGGTTTGATGCCTTCTTCCGCGACCCACCGATTGACGCAGTGGCTGCCGCTTGCCAGTTGCCTGGCGGCACTGGTACTGGCGTTTGCCGCTTCGCCGGCCCAGGCCCAATTCGGCGGCTTCGGTATCCGTCAGCAGGTGGGTGGCGTGTGGGTCGATGCCGACGGCATGCTGCGCAACCGGCAGGTCGACGAGACCGACCAGGTGCGGGCAGCCCGCGAGGCGATGCTGCAGCCGGTGCCTGGCGACGCCCGCGAACTGGGCCTGCGCAAAATCTCGCTACGGCGCCTGGAAGCGGCGATCGCCGAGCATCTGAAGACCGGCCGGCCGCTTGACGACGAAATGACCTACCTGGCGGGCTTGCAACGCATTCAATACGTGTTCGTCTATCCCGAGCTGAACGACATCGTGCTGGCCGGACCCGCGGAAGGCTGGAAGATCAATCACGACGGCGACCTGGTCGGCGTCACGACCGGGCGGCCGGTGATGTGGCTCGACGATCTGTTGGTGGCCTTGCGCACGGCCGAAGCCACGCGGCAGACCGGCATCAGTTGCTCGATCGATCCGACGAACGACGGAGTGGTGCGGCTGAACGCCTTGTTCGACAAGATGGCCCGCGACGGCTTCGAGCTGGAGCAGGGGATGCGCGACGCCGAGCAGACGCTCGGTCCGCAAATGGTGTCGATCACCGGCATTCCGGCCGACAGCCATTTCGCCCGCGTGATCATCGCCGCCGACTACCAGATGAAGCGGCTGGCGATGGCGTTCGAGCCTTCGCCGGTGAAAGGCTTGCCCAGTTTCTTGCAAATGATGAAGAGTGGCGGCGGCGGCCCGAAAAACATGCTGCAGCGGTGGTGGCTGGAGCCGAATTATCAAGCCCTGCTCGTCTCGCCCGATGAATTGGCCTATGAGATTCGCGGCGGCAGCGTGAAGGCGATGACCGAGGAAGATTTCGTGGCGGCCAACGGGGCCCGCAAACGCTCGGGCAAGGTGAACCCGCTGGCCCGGCGCTGGGCCGACGCGATGACGGCCCACTACGACGAACTGTCGGCGCGCAACGCCGTGTTCGGCCAACTGCGCAATTGCATCGACCTGGCCGTGGCGGCGGCGATCATCGTCAAAGATCGCCTGCCCGAAAAGGCGCACTGGAGCATGTCGCTGTTTTTGCACGACGATTCTTTGGCGACCGAGAAATTCAATACCCCCAAGCAAATCGCCAGCCAGGCCAGCGTCGTGCAAAAGGGAACGAGTTGGCTGATCAGCGCCTCGGGGGGCGTGCAGATGTACTGCTGGCAAGTCGCCGAGAAGGCCGAGCCGAGCGCCGACTTGACTCCGCTCCGCGAAAAGGCGACGCTGCCCCCTGACGGCCGCTGGTGGTGGAACTGAGGAAGGCTTGAGCCGTGAGGCTTGAGGGCAAGGACTCTTGCCGCCGTTCCACCGCCGATCTCAAGCGGCGCGCCTGGCAACGCCGAACTGAAATCTGTAGCGGGCGTCTGTTGTCGCCTGCCTCAAGCCTCAAGCCTCAAGCCTTTTATGGCTGAACTCAATGCACTGATCGCCCAGGCCGAGGGACACCATCGCGCCGGCCGGCTGGTCGAGGCCGTGGCCACCTATCGGCAGATTCTTACCGAGCGCCCCGAGATCGCCGAGGTCCACAACAGCCTGGGACTGGTGCTCAAGGCCCAAGGCAAGCTCGACGAGGCGGCGGCCCAATACGCGCGGGCAATCGCGCTGAAGCCGACGCTGTTCCAGGCACACAACAACTTGGGCAACGTGCTGCGGCTGCAAAACCGGTTGGCCGAGGCGGCCGAGAGCTACCAGCGGGCCGTCGCTCTGGGTCCCGACCAGCCCGACACGCACACGAACCTGGGCAAAGTGCTGGCCCATCTCGGACGACTCGACGAGGCCGCGGCATGTTTCGATCGGGCGCTGACGCTGCGTCCCACCGACGCCGAAGCCCACTATCACCGCTTCGATCTCAAGACGTATCGCCGCGGCGACGCGGACCTGGCGATGCTGGAAACGCTGGGAGCCAACGCCCATCGCCTCTCGACCCAGGACCGGATCTTCGTCCACTTCGCGCTGGGCAAGGCGCTGGAGGACATCGGCGAATACGAGCGGGCGTTCGAGCAGTGGATTCAGGGCAACGGCCTGATCCGCCGCGAGACGGCCTATGACGAGGCGGCCACCGAGCGCGGTATGAAAATGCTGGCCCAGGTGTTCGACGCCGAGCTGCTGGCCCGCTTGGCCGGAGTCGGCGATCCTTCGCCGGCGCCGATCTTCATCCTCGGCATGCCGCGCAGCGGCAGCACGCTGGTCGAGCAGATTCTGGCCAGCCACCCCGCGGTGCATGCCGCCGGCGAGCTGGACAATCTCGACCGCATCGTGAAGCAGTCGCTGGAATCGGCCGAGCAGACTTTTCCCACCTGGACGGAATGGCTCGACGGCGAGAGGCTGCGCGAATTGGGTGCGGCCTACCTGGCCAGCTTGCCGCCGCGGCCGGCCGGCAAGGCCCGCGTCACCGACAAAGCGCCCAGCAACTTCCTCTATGTCGGATTGATCCGGCTGATGCTGCCGGGTGCGAAGATCGTCCACACGGTGCGCAACCCGATCGACACCTGCATCTCTTGCTTTTCGCGGCGCTTCATCAACGGCCAGAAATTCAGTTACGAGCTGGGAGAACTGGGCCGTTTCTGCCGCATGTATCGCGGGCTGATGGACCACTGGCGGGCGGTGCTGCCGGAGGGCGCGATGCTCGACGTCGAATACGAAGCGGTCGTTGACGATTTGCCCGGGCAAGCCCGGCGACTGATCGAATACTGCGGGCTCCCGTGGGATGATCGCTGTCTGGCTTTTCACAAGACCGACCGGCCGGTGACTACCGCCAGCAAAGCCCAAGTGCGCCGGCCCCTCTACGGCAGCAGCGTCGAACGCTGGCGGCGTTACGAAAAGTTCCTGCAGCCGCTGCTGGAAGGTTTGGGACTGGAAAGCTAGATGCCGGGCATCTTCATGCGCATTTCCCGCCCGGCTAAAATGGCGGCATGGAACGAACAATCGTCTTGACGCTTTTTTGCGTTGTCGTCACGGCGCCGTTGTGGCTTCTCGCCGCGATGACCGGCTATTGGGTTTGTTTTCGTCGAGTTTCGCGCGGTTCTCTTCTCACTGCGTTAGTCGC